>OMJB01000062.1 GCA_900299255.1 Sphingobacteriales bacterium | reverse complement strand
TGCTGTGCATTGGTTTTCTGTATGCAATCAGTAAGTTGTTTTCTAAAGAACGCACACCTAAGGCTTCATTTGTTTTCCTGATATCAATGATTTCACTCGGGTTCTTTTTCTATTTTCAGGGCCGCAGCCACAACATGTCTTTTTCCGCCATTTCCGGATTCAGTATTATGCTGCTTACACTAATGGGCGACTCGCTGTGGGGTAATATCAAAGACAAGAATGTGCCTGCTTTAGATTTTTTGTTCGTCATTTTCCTGTTTAGTGTTTCGTTTTCTTTTTTTGATATTCTTTCCAATGTACCACAGATTAGGGAAATGGTTTCGCAGGAGGAAAACATAAGTAAACAGGCGGATGACCAAAAAAGGACTGAGTCTAACATTGAGTTTATTAATAAGAATACAAAGGAGCATGAAAAAATATTTATGTTTTCAGCGATTCAATACCAGGGGCTTTATTTCGATGGTACGAAAAGAGTATCTGCATTTAATCCGGGAATAATGGATATGTTCTTGAATACAGACCTTGATAAGATGTCAAAAAAACTAACCGAGTCAGATGCCAAGGTTTTCATTGAGCCGGAGGAAATGAAGTTTTTTTATATGGCCAAGCCCTATGCCTCAGTTGCTGCTTGTTATGAGGCTGCTGCGTTCAACAACAATATGGCGATGCTGGTAAAACGTAAAACAAAGGTGCCGGCAAAATCTTTTTTTGATAAGCACGATGGTTTGCTGATTGACCGCAAGTACACTGACGATCAGGCAGGCATTCAGGCAAGGCTGAAAGACGATACCGGTGTTGTACAGCTGAACAATGGCCTATCGTTTTCATTTGAGGCATTGTTCTTTACCAAGGACCAGTTGTTTCCTTTTGGAACGGTTATGGGAAATATGGATGATTCCAGTGGATTTATTATTGCCAACATTGTGCATACGCCCAATTACTTTTTCGGAATTAACGGAAAGGGTGCCGGATTTTCTCTGCCCAAGGATACCTGGGTGTATTGTGCTGTAAATGTTATAGCCGACCATGCAGAAGTGTATATTAATGGCAATCTTGCGGGCAATGTGCCAATGGCGCGGCCATATGTTGTCTCACCTAGGAAACTGTGCGTTGGCAATCTTGGGTTTATGAGGTATTATGTTGGTGCTATAGCCGAAGTAGCTGTGCACAATAAATTACTTGACAAGAGTATTATTGCATCAACCTGGCAGGAAATTGCAGGTAAGTAGTTATAAAATCATTTTATTAAGAAGCGTAAAACAGGATTATGAGTAAAAAAGGTAAAGCTGAAGTAAAGAGTGCGCCACCTAAAGCCACTGTACCGCAGGCATCTGCTGGCAATATGGCGGTAACTGAAGGAAGCCCATTTGCAGAGAAAATCCAAGGTAAAGAAATGTACCTGTTTCTCGGAGCTTTGGTACTGACAAGTATATTTGTGTTCCGGGATTTTCTCACGTTTGAGAAAGTTTATCTTTTTAAAGATATAGGCAGTGATTCCCTGAATATTTACCTGCCATGGCTCACGCAGCTCAGCGAGGCTATGAAGGAGGGTGTGCCTACCTGGTCATTCTCTCAGGGCCTGGGACAAAACAATTTTCCGTTGTGGCTGGGTGATTTTTTTGCTGACTTCATCATGCTGTTTGGAAAAGAAAGGATACCGTACTTGCTGGCTTATGCCGAAGTAATAAAAGTAATTCTTTGCGGAGTGGTTTTTTATAAATACCTGACGGAGCTGAAACTCAATAAGCTAACAGTGGCCATAACGGCATATCTGTTTGCATTCAGCGGATTTGTGATCATGGGCACCAGCTGGTTCATATTTTCTGACGAGGCATTGTATGTCTCGGTTATTCTATTTGGTTTTGAGAGATGGCTGAATCATGGTAAGATATTCTGGTTCATTTTTGGGGTAACTATTCTGAGTTTTCTGCAACCGTTCCTGCTGTTTCCGCATGCTATTTTCCTTTGTGTGTATATGCCAGTCAGGTACAACGATGTAAAGCCGGGAGAATGGAGCAAATTTCCGGTGTTTATTCTTAAGACTTTGGGAATAGGTGCTGTTGGTGTGGCTATAAGTGCTTATCAGTTGTTGCCAGATCTGCTGCAGTATATAGAAAGCCCGAGGGTAGGTGGTGAAGCAAGGTTGATAGAAAAGCTGAAGGCCCAACCGATATTTGGTGTTGCTGACGAGTTCCTGAGGTTTACAACCACCTTCAGGGCTTTTGGCAGTGATATGCTTGGCACTGGCAGTGCTTTTCAGGGGTGGCAAAATTATCTGGAAGCACCTTTGTTTTACTGTGGAATTCTATCCCTTGTGGCACTTCCTCAGATGTTTGCGGGTTTGAACAAACAGCAGCGCATTGCTTATGGAATCTTTGGTGGTGTATTTCTGTTACCGGTTTTCTTTCCATTTTTCAGATATTCATTCTGGGCATATACCGGGGACTATTTCCGTACTTTTTCTCTGGTGATCACATTGCTGCTGCTGATTTTTACAGCAAAGGCGCTGGATCATATAATTAGCTCAGGTAAGGTAAATAAGATTGTTTTGGGCGTAACGGCAGTTATTCTGCTGGCGCTTTTATTTACACCAAATGATCAGTTTGCTCCAGCAATCAACACGGGCCTGCGTTCGTTTGCGGCATTGCTGATATTGGTTTATGGAGGCCTGCTCATAGGTGCGACTATGCCAGGCAATGCCAGAAGGTACTCCTTAACTGCTTTGTGTTTTGTGGTGTTTTTTGAGATGTTCTATTTCTCATCGCAGACCGTGAATGAACGGGACGCTATGACAGGGGCGGAGCTGAAGGATAAAATTGGGTTTAACGACTATACAGTAGAGTCGGTAAAATACCTGAAAGAAAAAGACAAGAGTTTTTACAGGATGAATAAAGACTACAGTTCCGGACTGGCCATTCATCAGAGTATCAACGATGCCAAGGTTCAGGGGTACTATGGTTCTGCGTCCTATCACTCGTTTAATCAGATAAACTATATCAGATTTCTGGGAGCGGTGAATGTGCTGGATCCTAAAGATGAGAATGCAACGCGGTGGGCAATGGGCGTGAATACGCGGCCATTACTTTTCTCGCTGATGGGAGGTAAGTACTGGCTGGTAAGAAAGAAAGAAACACAGCCGGCAAATTTTGGATATGATTCCATCGCTAAGTTCGGCAATGTGGCTGTGTATCAGAACAGATATGCTTATCCGTTTGGATTTGTTTACGATACCGTGCTTGACGAGCAAGCGTTCAGTAAACTGAGTATTTTCCGCAAAGACCTTTATCTGCTGCGTGGATGTGTGGCGGCCAATGACGACGCTGACATAATGAGTGCAGGGAAACAATTTAACCTGGCAGATACTGCGACTGGGTTCTCAATGGATGAATATGGTAAATATGCAGAAAGGGCAAGGAAGAAAAGCTTTGCCATTACTCAGTTTAAAGAAAGCGATATTACTGGCAATATCACACTGGATAATCCGGGTATATTGTTTTTCTCAATACCATACGACGAAGGCTGGAAAGCTTTTGTGAACGGGAAAGAAACTAAAATCAGTAAAGTGAACTTTGGTTTTATTGGCCTGAAAATGGGTGCGGGCAAGAGCGAAGTAAGGCTTCAGTTTGAGCCAAGGCTGATGAAAAAGGGAGCGATGATATCGCTGGTAGGCCTTGTATTGTTTGGGGTACTTATCTTCCTGAATGTAAGGAAGAAAGGTAAGGATGCTGAGGTGGCGTAATAATATTGAATTTACGGCAGGTACACTATTCTTACCTCAATAGTTTGCCCGCCACCCTCGGGGCTGAACCTGCCTAAGTACATGCCAGCTGCCAGATTGCGTGGGAGATAAAAATTGTTTTCACCCGTGCCAACAGCGTAATGCGCTAATTGCTGGCCCAGTAAATTACAAATAATAAATGTGCCAGAGGATGGTGCTTGAACAGTTAGGTTGCCGCTAGTCGGGTTAGGGTAAAGGGTAAACCGGGCAGCATTATTGGTGATGGTTCTTACTGCTGCCGATGAATCTATGGGAGGTATAAGGCAGCCGGGAATTTCGCATCCGTTGCTGTCTGTGCTTACCAGCCACACGTCATTGTTGGTGTGCCAGGCTGGTAAGGAATCATTCATAGCACTGCCCACGAAAACAAGGTTGCCATTGGGCAGCTCTGCCGCATCTCTGAAATATGCACAATGTGTTGAGTCATTGCTGCTGCGATAAACGTGATCCCAAACGATGGTACCCGACCTGCTTATTTTGGCTGCCCAGCCCGAATTACCACAGGCAGTAAAATCCCAAAAATCACCGGCTATGAGGTAGCTGCTGTCTCTCAGTTGTTTAACAACTACGGGTTGCCTGTGCCCCAGTGTATCAAACTGTAGATGTGTGAGCCATGTAATGCGGAAATTGGTATCGAGATGTGCAATGTAGGAGGGGAAATCAATGTAAGCTGATGGGTCGGGATTAATTAAAGAATCGAAAGCACCGATATGAATATAACCACCTGCGGCATCTTGGTACAGATTTCCACAAAACGTATTAAGTGGTCCGAGTACAAGATGTTCATTGCCATATAGTGTGTCTCTTAGAATATTGCCAAGGCTGTCTAAAACAAAAAACCAGGGTGTATTGTGCCAGTAAGTGTAATAATATGGCGGCCCCTCATCAATATACTGTGTACTCATTGCACCTACTACTGTCCTTCCATCTGGTAGTGGAATCAGGTTGTTGATTGTAGACCATTGCGATGTGAACTTCTGATAGGTATGAGTCCAAAGTGTATCTCCCATACTATCAGTTCTTACAATTAAGCCTGGGTAACGCGTAGGATGTAAAATGCCCCTAAAACCTCCTGCAATATATCCGCCATCAGGCATGACGGCACAAGAAGACAAGGATTCTACATAAATTGACGTGTCTGTGTAAGTTCTTAAAAAAATGGTGTCGCCAAAATAGTTGTATCTAACTAAGCCGCAGGTTGCTCTAAAGGTTGTATCATGCGAATATACTAATGATACTGGTGCAATATAACCAGCTCCATTTGTTTTTGTTTGCGCTGGGTTTCCCGGATACAAGTCAGCAAAACGGTTGACAAGCCTTTTAGTTTCTAACACGGTCTTTCCATCGTAAGCAATTTTTATCCAGCTTATGTATTTGTGACCAACGGAATAATTAAATGAAGTACACCGGATAAAATAAGTGCTGTCGTTTCGGCAAAACAAGTCAAAACCCCAATCACGGCTTGAATCAATATCAAAAAGACTTTGAAACTGCTGAGCAAAAGAAACTGTTGGTATTGCTAAAATATGCAATACCAACAGTAGATTTAATATTTTTGTTTGTAGTTTCAAAATGTTCGCAGTTTGTAATATAGCTATGGCTGCTGATATAGTAATTTCATTTCCTTTACAGATTCGCCATTAATCGAAATAAATTTGCAGATATACATTCCAGGAGAAATGCTTGGAGGTAACTGTAAAAAAGTTTGCCCTGAGTTCACATAATTCTTTTGAATCTGCTGACCGAAAAGTGTACAAATAATAAATGTACCTGACGATGGTGCTTGAATGGTTAGGTTGCCGTTTGTCGGGTTAGGGTTGACACTGAATTGGCAATTGGTATTCGAGGCAATGCTATTGGAAGTTAAGTTTGAGTTGCTCTTACTTCCCAGTCCTTGGCTGCCATAATAACTCAATGAAGAAACATAACCAGCAGAATCGAGAACAGGCAATGGCCACGTTATAGGTGTTGTTCCTATCAAAGAGCTGATGCCGCCTGCCATATACCCTGGAAGGCGTGAATACTGCACGATGCCCGCAAGAGAATCTCTGCTTGTCGAATCTAAATCAAACCATGTATGTCCGGCGCTAAACAAATTAATAGCAAGCTGCGTTTCCCAGGCAAATAATTTGTCGTCATCACTACTCAACGGTAAATTATCGTGCATATTTTGTGCGTTTATATAATCACCTGCAGTCAAAAAGTATCCCATCGCTTGTGGATACATGTTGTAGCCCATAAGTAAAATTGCGGCACTATCATACAACCCATTCATAGAAAAATATCTCACAAGGTACCCTACAATTTCATCATGTTGTCCTTGAAGTTGTGCGAGCGTGCTGGGATCAAAAGATACACTCATGACAGCGTCAAGAGATTTTAAATCGGTTAGTGCAGTAATATGAGCTGGCATAGTGTAGATGTAACCCGGTGGGCAAGCAGTTTCATAAGAGAATGCTCCGTTAGCACAATCGTTATTATTGTACAAGGTTCCTATGCAAAAACTAGATGTTCCTAAAGTGTATTGTGGATCATAATTAGTTCCCCCTTGTGCATTATTGTACCAAATTGAGTGAATAATTGAGCCATCCAAATCGATTAGTCGCCCACCAGTATATACTGAACAGTCAACAAAAAATCTATTTCCTGCTGAATTGGCAACAGCACCGCATGTGCCTTGCTTGAATCGAATTGTTCCTTCATGTGGCAATCCGGGCGTCGGGTATATGAAACTTGTACGAGACACATCTATGAGGCTATTTACAAAATCATTGCAACGAAATTGCAAACCGGAATAAGACCCTGAATAGGCAGGGCTATGAGGGTCGCCGTTATTCTGTTCGGCTAATGCAGCAGTATAAACATTATTGAAGGTGTTGTTATGCACAGTAGTGTTATTGATATGATTGTTGTTGATTACAACACCGCGCACTCCCGGATATACTCCGCATGAACTGCATCTGTCAAATGTATTATTTGAGATGGAGTACCCATCGCAACTAGTGAGGAAAACACCTGCGGCAAAAGTAGAGGTTGATGCCTGGGCTACGTTAAAGTTATTGTTGTCAACAACTAAGGAACCGAATGGCATACTTGCGCCAGATACGCCGTATGTATTGTTATCAAAGGTGTTGTTATTTATTGCTACGTGAAAACTGCCGCAACCATTGGCAGCTGCGTAAACGCCCGAGCTCAGGTTTGAAAACGAATTTCCGCTGCCGATGGCGTCATCAATAGTTATACCTGACGCCACACTTGATACGCCAATTGGCCTTTGCTGCATGGGAAAACTTACATCACAGTTAAAGGTATTATCGCTCAAATGCAACCCATACCATTGCCACGCACCAATGTGAGTGTTGGAGGGCATTTTATCTCCGTTGCTGTTAGTATAATAACAAATATCACCCATCCCTGCTGCATCAGTTGTAAAATCAGTATTATAAATATAGCTGTTATTTCTAAAGAAAAAATAATTTTCAAAATTTACCCCGTATCCACAGTCAAGAAATGTATTTCGGGTTACGCCATATCCACTAGCGGAAATTACACCGCCACCTTTATTGTAAGTACCTGTGTATCTTGATGAATAAAGATTATTATGATCCAGTACTGAATATCCCAGAGAACTTTGGTTATAATAAAAGCGAAAATTATCACCCATATAAACACCGAACCTTGCGTCTCTGATAGTTGCACCACCCAAGTAGATGCGCCCCTGAAGGCCGGATGAAGGGTCGGCGTATGTACCTTGTACAACGATACCATCCCATACATTATGCTGTCCGATAGAGCTGAAACTAATTCCTCCTAAAGTTGCTGATTGTATGTTTAGATGGCCGCCTGGCTCTACCACAATGCCGCATCCTAATGTTCCGCTGGCACCAGATGGGGCGTTAAAATAATCCCACAACTGGTCGCTTGCTGCAAAATTATACGTACCACTATTGATATTGAGAACCGCACCATTCGGTACCACAACCCAGGTAGCTATATTCGAACCTGATGGCACATTAGAACTCGGCCAGTTTTCCGTTCCAGAAACTGTGTGTATGGATGGGATAAAAGAATTCCCAAATGTCGTATAATTTCCGCCAATGCCAGCTAACATTAATTCCTGCTGTAGCGGTGCAAATTTCGTTACGCTAATGTCATCGCCATGATTATCATTGTTTCCACAAATTACATATCCTCCGTCGGCAGTTGTATCTAACCCAAAAAGACAAAATAAATCTTCATTATTATCACCATTTCTTGTATCATAATTGACAAAACTCCTTCGCCATAAATCTGGATATGCGTCATCATTTGTACAAACAATAAAAGCATTCCAATAGCTACCTTCAGCATCCATTTGAGGATCAACTAAATTAATATCCGGTGACGGGGCATATCCGGTGGTTGAAAATGTGCCATAAAAGTCAGACGTTGAGCCTGCGACAATAAAATGCCCCTGCCGATCCTGTCGAATGTTTAAAAGCATGTCATTACTGCTAAAATGTCCAACATTTTTAGCGCTGAGCAAGTGCCTTACATCGCTAATGTCAATCTTTAATAAAAAACCATCACCGTCCTGATACTCTTTATCATCCCAATATGAATTGATTAGATGGTAATCTGCCGGAGATCCATTATGTAGGTTACACTCAACATTTCCAATAACATTAACAAGGCCGATTAATGCTAAATTACCGTCAGCAGCGATTATCATATCGCAACCTTCTTCTACCTGATTGTTAGGTGCAGCTAATGCAATCGCCTGATCTGATGTATGGTCGGCAAACCACGCTGAGGGAGATGTTGAAGAAGATGGAGCTATGCTTCTTAATCCAGTCACTGTTCCGCCGCTTGACAAAAAATTTCTTGCAGAAAGTGGCCCCACATCAGTATAAGTAAAGGCGTAAGATGTACTGTTAATATATGTACCTCCAACTGAAATGTTTCCTTTGTTGTATTGTTGTTGACGAAGGGAAGAAAAATTTGTTGTGCTGCTATTATACGACATACTAACAACCCAAATATCTTTATCCATGCTAAATGCTGTGGAAGAAATCAGATTATTATCATTAGATCCACTTATCGCTCCGCAGCCAAATATGTCATAAGTGTTGGTGCCAGTAGATTTTGTAAGAATTTTAGTTACAACGCTTCCACCCGCACCAGATCCATTGTTTGTGTTATTCCCACCATAACACGTATTGCCGATTGACCAAAGGGAGGGAGTACCTGGAGTAGTAGTACCACCGCTATAATTCATGGTAAGAATAAACGCCCTGTTGTTTGCTGCTACACCAGTAGAATTTTCTTGGATGGTGCCACCGATAATGATGTTTTTTACAGAGTTTGTGTTGGGATCAACAGCTACACTGTAGCCTGCTGCCTCAACTGATGAAAACGTAAGGGACCCAAGGTCTGTTATAGGTAAGTTTGCACCTAATGGGTTGACAGGTGGGTCAATTTCTATTGGTGTGCCATTCAAAAAATTGCCATTTTCATCTATCTCTGCTATTACGATGTTTTTGTGGTAGGTTTTGCCTACTGCAACATATCCATCACTTGCTTTGGTTATTTGCCATAAAATTGCACCGTCGGTACCAGCTATATCAGAAAAAGTATGTACACTTGGTGAAAATGAATACCCGTGCTGCCAGGTTGAAAACCCCAATTCACTAATTGTACTAATCTGCCTAGACCAAGCAGCTTGCCCGTTGTGGTCTAATTTCACAATAAAGCCGTCCCTACCTCCGCCCGGCGTCCCTAGGCTGTAGCCACAGCCAATGTACTCTTTCTTATTTGTTGAAACTATAGAGTACAACCAGTCTTGTGACGGAACAGGTCCTGACGAAGTAGAAATTGTCATTGTGTTTTGTCCGGCGAAATGCCACTGAGCAGCCGTAACTGGGTTAGTAGTTGGTGTAATATCTGAACCCGTTGTGGGAGAAGGACCAGATCGTACACCTGTATGCAAAAACGCAGGATTTGTTGTGGCTTGAGTTGTAAAAGCTCCCGGCCCGAGAGGCTGGGCAATCGAATAATTGCTGCAAGCTAGCAGCAGAAAAAGTATTTTTTTCATAGAAGTGTTTTAAAAAGGATGATTGATCTTTTAGATTTATCGCAAGCAGAGAACGCAAAAGAAAATACCTATACGTTTTACGATTTTGATATTTAAGTAATGCTCAACAAGATCAGGGGTAAACAAAGATGTTAATTTGCCCGCTATTTCAGCGGGATTACCGCTCGAAGAACCAACAAATGTAATTTGAGTATCTTAGATATTTTCATGTGGAGGGTGACGTGTTAGCGGTATTCTAAAATTATAAATAAAGTTTGATACTGCAAATAATTTATTAAAAATAACTAATCATAAATTATTATTAACAGAAAGTCAGTGAGATAAACTCGCAAAATGTATTTTGCCTATGGAAAAGATATATCTGTTCGTATTGTTGTGATTGCAAATAAAAAGATGATGCGATAGTCCCTTTGTTTGACTATCACATCATCTTAACTTAAATAAAAAATAATAAAAACCTACCCTACAGGTTATTCACTATAAAATCAGTCATACGGGTGTACAGGTGCAAACGTGTAGTGCCGCCTGAAATACCGTGTGCTTTGTCGGGGTAGTATTCGCTGTCAAAAGGTTTGTTGGCATTGATGAGCGCATTTGACAGCATTATTGAATTCTGGAAATGCACGTTGTCATCGGCTGTGCCATGTATCAGGAGTAATTTTCCTTTAAGTGACCCTGCCATTTTCTCCGGGGCATTTTCATCATAGCCTTTAGGGTTCTCCTGCGGTGTGCGCATGTAACGCTCTGTGTAGATATTGTCGTAATACCTCCAGTTTGTTACAGGTGCTACTGATATTGCGGCTTTAAAAACATCGTTGCCTTTCAGTATACAGGTGGCACTCATAAAACCGCCATAGCTCCAGCCCCAGATACCTATCCGGTTTTTGTCAACATAGGGTAATGTTGCGAGGTCTTTGGCAACGGCAATCTGGTCATCGCTTTCCAGTTTGCCAAGATTGAGGTATGTTTTTTTGCGAAACTCCTCTCCGCGGTATCCGGTTCCGGTGCCGTCGGCACACACAATAATATAACCTTTCTCGGCTAGCATCTGGTGCCACCAGTAGTTGCCCAACGGAAAACGGTCTGCTACTTCCTGTGATCCGGGGCCGCTGTACTGGTACATGAGCACAGGATATTTTTTGTTTTTGTCGAAATCGGGAGGAGTAATGATCCAGGCATTCAGGTCAGTGCCTGCGCCCTTTAACTTCGTCAGCTGAACTTCCCCCAGGGCATATTCTTTCATTTTCTGAGCCAGCTCGTGGTTATCTTCAAGTGTACGGACTGTTTTGCCCTGTAAATTTTTAAGCGTGTAAACAGGAACAGAACCTATCGAAGTCCACTTATCTACGAAGTATTGATTCCCTTCACACCAGGTAATGCCATGAACGCCCTTTTCTGCGGTTAGGCATTTCTTGTTTTTTCCGGTGAGTGACACGGAATATAGTTTTCTCTCCAATGTAGAAGATTCTGCAGAAGTATAATACAGCATGCTGCCTTTTGTATCTACATTAATAAGGCTCTCAATATCGTAGCTGCCCTCTGTAAGGTCGGTGAGCTGCTTTTTCTGCCAGTCATAATTATACAGGTGCGCATATCCGCTACGCTCGCTGGCTAGTATCATACTATGGCCATCAGGCAAGAAGGTGATTTCATCGTTTATATTGATGTAGTATTTGTTTTCATCAGTGTATATAACAGATGAAGCTCCATCAGAAGCATTGGTCAGGAGCAGGTCCAGTTTGTTTTGTAGCCTGTTGAGCCTGTAAATGCACAATTTAGACGGGTCGTTTGTCCATTTGATACGCGGAATATACTGATCGGTAATGCCGCCCAGGCTGGCTGTAACAGTTTCGTTTTTGTCCACATCGAATATCTTGATGGATACAACAGAGTTGGCTTCTCCTGCCTTAGGGTATTTATAAGTGTACAGGTCGGGATAAAGGCCCGTGTATTTGGGTATTGTGAATTCGGGTACCTGCGATTCGTCGAAACGGTAGTAAGCCAGGTGCCTGCTGTCAGGAGCCCACTGAAATGCACGGGTGAAGGAGAATTCCTCCTCGTATACCCAATCACAGTTGCCGTTAATTACCTTGTTTTTTTCTCCGTCTGTAGTAATTGCATTGATACTGTTCCTTTCCAGGTCTTTCAGGTACAGATTATTTTCTTTTACAAACGCTATTTTTTTACAGTCAGGAGACATGGTGGTGTGCATCAATTTGTCATTGTCAACCAGTGTTACTGACCGGGTTTCGATATCAAAAAGTATTACAAAGTATTTAGTTGAATGACGGTACACACTTTCGCCGTTGGTAAATAATATCAACTTTTTTTCGTCGCCTGAGAATGCGTAGTTCTGGATAAGAATATGCTTCTTTCTGGCGAAAACAATCATGCCGGTTTCAAAAATAGTTTTCTCTCTTGCCCCGGTTTCCAGATTGTATACTTTGATGGACATATCAGTGCTGTCGCCTTCCAACTGAGTATAATGTTTGCCGTCTTTCATGGTTTTGAATCCGGGCACATCTTTCATTTTGAAAGTGTTGTTTTTATAGATGTCTTCCAGAGTAATCAGTTTTTTACCCTGGGCAAAGAGTGTCTGAGTTGTAAGCAAAACTGTAACAAGCCAAAATATGGAGCGCATAGATTTAATTTAGTAGTGGTAAAATTAGTGCGTAAAAAGCAGAATGCAAGAATTCATGCGCAAATATGCAGGGGTAAATTATGGGTTAAAGCGAGGTGCATTTTGGCTCATGTTTTACCGGGAAATTCACAGAATTTGAAATAAAACACTTTTTATTTGCAATCGAGTGCAGGCCTATAGCCTGCTGCATCAAATCAGGGTCGGTTATTTTAACTTCGGGGTAAAGAGTCACTTCGGTGAAGCGTCCGCCACCCTCGGGCGATTCTATCATGGTGCCCTCTGCCCGGTCGGCATAACTGACTACCACAATGCCAGCATCTGCACATAAATGTAAATACCATAACATGTGGCAAGTAGATATGGATGCCAATAGCAAATCTTCAGGATTGTATTTAGTTGCATCGCCCCGGAAAGCAACATCAGATGAACAAAGCAGGTCCGGTTTGTTTTCTACTGATATGATGTGGCTGCGGTCGTAATCAGCATAGCCTGTTGTGCCTCTTCCCCGGTTTCCTGTCCAGTGAACGATTACTTTATATTGGTGAACTCCTTTCATTTTTATGGATTTATCAGGTTATTTAAAAAAATGTGGTACAAACCTACTTATATTGTTTGTTATCAGGCCATCAGATTCTCGAATGCCCATTCCTGCGGGCACGCCTCCAATCAGCCAGCTGCCTATTACAGGGTGATTGCCATTAAAATCGGGTAATGGGGCATACTGCTGCACTACAAAGCCCTCCTCGCCGTATTCACCCTCTGTTTCTTCAGCTACGGTACCATTGATTACTACTTTAACATTGGCACCCTCACGCGAGAATACCGGCTTCTGGACATATTGCCCCGGCTGGTAAACAACCTTCTGTTTGCGGTACTCAGCAGGCAGTATGTATTTGCTATCGGGGAAAAGCTTATGCAGGTAAACCAGCAGCATTTTGTTGCTCCAGATAGCTTTATATGCAGGTTCTATCCAGAGCGTAGTGTCTTTGGATGATGGGAGGAATTCGCCAAATTCTTCATGAAACATCCATTCGTAAGGATATAGTTTGAAGATATTGTACAGTGGCATCCGGTCTGTTTTATAGAATTCACCTTTATCATCAACCCCTATTTCGTTGATGTAGAGGAAGTCTGTATTTATTCCAGCCTGATCGGCGACATCCTGCATGTATTTTGTGGTCATCAGGTCTTCCACATTGTCATTTACACAGGTGAATGAGAGCGTGCCCGGAGGATACAAATACGGTGCGCATACTTTCATGTGATCCATGAGTTTCTCATGGATTGAATTGAACTGATCTAAACTACTGTTATAATCCTGAAGCCAGTACCACTGTATAACACTGGCTTCAAGCAATGAGGTAGGGGTGTCGGCATTGAATTCGAGGAGTTTTATGTCTCCGTTGTTACAGGCAAGGTCCATTCTGCCATAAAACGAAGGCAAGTCCTTCTTCCATGACCATTTTATCAGTTCGGCATATTCCCTCGGTATAAAAAACTCATCCCAGAGTTCGTTTTTAATAACATGCTCTACAACTGCCATGCACATATCGAATATCTCACTGGTGGCGAGTTCTATGGCGTCAACCTCGGCTGAAGTAAACTCATATGCTGCGGTTTCGCTGTAGTAGGATTCGTTTTTAAAAAACAGAAAGCCCTGATCTTTGATCTTGTTTTCCCAGTCTTTGCGGGGAGTAATCTGATGTCTTACCATTTTTGGAATAGTTTTTGTTACTCTCCTGATGAGGAGTGTCCTGAACTGCCGAAACCTCCGGGCCTGACTGAACCGGATGCAGGCCGTGACGCAAACGAAGGGCTGGAGATTTCCATAGAAGATGCAGGTGCATATTGTGAGGTGTTTATCCGGTTATTGGTAGATAATGGGTACCATCCTCCACCATAATATCTGTAGTAGTGGTAACCGCCATTCCGGTACACAGAAGTGTCCCTGTAGCGGCCATTCTGGCCTTTTCCGTCGGTCCATTCGTCATTCTTGCTTTTGCACGAAGAAATAGCTGCAAACAGGACCGCAGATAGTATAATGTTATTTGATTTTTTCATTTTTAACAATGCAAATGACGAAATTATGCCAAAAAAAGCCTATAATTGTAAAGTCGCAGGCAGTATTAATCAAAAAGTGCCAGAAAATCGAATAATAGGCCAGCCAAGGACAGTGTATATGCGAAAAGTAATGCTCATACTACCAATAATAATGTTCTGTTTGCACAGCATTTGCAATGCAACAGATCATAACGGAGATGAGATATTGAAATTCATCAGCCTTACGCCCTATTCGGTAACACAGCTCAAGGTATCGTCCATACTTGGCGAGCCGGCGAGTATCGAAGAAAGCAATAGGAGGGTTTGGTGGTATTATAACTACGGAGGAGCAAAACTTACAATCAGCTGGAATAAAAAATCTGAGTCGCTGGAGAAATTTTCATTTACTTCAGAACAAGGAGTGAAGGGGAACTTTGACCGTAATCTTTCGGCTAAACTGAAATCAGGTACCACCGATATGGTTACCGCCCTCAATATACTAGGTACCCCAATTAACCTGACAGTCCGCGCCTCAACGCAGGAAATGCACTATGCTTATTTAAACAAGCGCCTGAGGTTGTTTTTCAGGGACAGAAAGCTTGTTGATTTTTGCCTGTATTAACCTTCGTTTTTAATTTTTCGAATAATCGGCCAATTGCAAAAGATTTTGAGTTAATTATTTATCCCTAATTATTGCTCATTTTCAATTAAAAAATGAGCCGCATTTTATATGCGGCTCAATGGTGTACGAAATAAGAAGAATGTTCTAAGAGTGCGCCAATTTATTTTTGTAATTTTCTTCATATGTCGCTTTCATTGCACTTGCGTCTAAATCCATCAAATGGCCACCTGATTCAAATTCAATAATGAAAGCTTTGCCCAAAGCGTAGGTTGATGCGGCTGCCATGGCCGGTAAAACCAATATTGATGCTAGCCCGCCAACAAACGGAATAGACCTGGCTATACGCAATCCAATTCCTTTGCCTGTTGCAGTTGCCAGGCTTCCGCCTACTATTGACCCAATAGTAGATTTTACAAAATGGTCGGTCAGGCTTTTTCCATAAATCTTGCCTATACTATGAACCATTTTCATCTGAACTGCGGTTATAGCCGCATAATCAACAAATGGTACAGGTATAACACTAGCTGCACCAGCGATTAAAGAATAATCGTTTACTATTTTTTCGGCAGCAGTAAAATTTTTGTTGTCCGGTGCAGGTCGTGTATGTGCCGGTTTATTTGCCGGATGATGTGTGCCTGGATTTTGATGTTCGTTTCCCATATAAATAGTTTATTTAGTTTTTGTAAAAGTATCATGAATCTGCGTTGGCAGCAACGAAAAAAGCTTCTTTCCTTATGTATTATACCAGTCAGTATGGTTTTTGAGAAATGAAGCAGCCGTAAAAGAACTGAGGATTCTTTAACTGAAAAGCTTGAAATGCATATTGTTGAGGTGGCAAATAAATAGAACGTGCCGGAAAATGGGGAGTTGGGCAGGTTTTAGCAGGAAATAGATGCCTTGCTTAGTAGTCGATGGTGGCCTGAATACCACGATCAATAAGACCTTCTGCCTGAGGTCTGAGATCATCAAAACTCCCTTTCTTCACACCGCATTTGCCTCTGTGGTGGATAATAAGTGCGCACTGCTCGGCCTGCAGTTTTTCGTGGCCGCAAATGTCTACGAGAGATTCAATTACCCAGTCGAACGTATTAACATCGTCATTCCAGACAATCAGATTATGGATAGCTTCAGTACTTTCTACC
>OMJB01000061.1 GCA_900299255.1 Sphingobacteriales bacterium | reverse complement strand
GCGGCACCGCCTGTGCTACGCGGCAATTCAAAAGGCTCAATAATATACCGAAATCCCCGCTACAGGTGGCTATGAAACAGTTACTTGTTTCGGTTGTAGCTAGCAATCACGTCGTTGTATAATTGCTCGTACATAGGAATGACATGCTGTTTCTCAAACTTCTGCGCTTGTGTTATGGCGTCTTTTTTAAACTGTGCAAGCCGTTCGTTATCGCTAAGCATGCTAATAGCATGCCTGGCCATAGATTCCACATCTCCCACATCGCTCATATAACCGGTTACGCCATCTATATTGATCTCAGGTAACCCTCCTGCATTCGTGGATATCAGTGGCACACTGCAGGCCATTGCCTCCAGCGCAGAAAGTCCGAAACTTTCTGTTTCAGAAGGCAGAATGAACAAATCTGCTATGCTGAGAATCTCGCTGATCTGCTCCTGCTTACCTAAAAACCTGATATCATTGTACACACCCATTGCCCTTGCCAGTTCTTCCACATTCAGGCGCTCAGGCCCGTCGCCTATCATCAGCAATTTAGAAGGAACTTCTTTACGCACTTTCTCAAATATCTTGATCACATCAGGCACCCTTTTTACTGCCCTGAAATTAGACACATGCACCAGTATCTTTTCGCCAGCAGGAGCCAGCATCTGCTTGAAATGATCTTTGTCTGTCTGGTAAAAACGCTTGATATCTACGAAGTTGGGGATAACATGAATATCCTTTTCAATTTTAAACGACCTGAAGGTTTCCTCACGCAAATTATCAGATACCGCAGTAATGGCATCAGACTCGTTGATTGAGAAAGTAACAACAGGTGCATAGGTGGAATCACGGCCCACTAGTGTTATATCTGTACCATGCAAAGTAGTGATGAACGGAATATCCTGTCCAGTCTTGCGCAGTATCTGCCTTGCAAAATAAGCCGCACTGGCGTGCGGTATCGCATAGTGCAGGTGCAGTATATCCAGCTTCTGGTTTACAATCACATTCACCATTGTGCTGGCCAGCGCGGTCTCATAAGGCGGAAAATCGAACAAAGGATAAGTTGGCACTTTAACCTCATGGAAATAAATATTAGGATGAAAGCTCTGATTGAGCCTTACAGGTTGCTCATAAGTAATAAAATGCACTTCATAGCCCTTGTCTGACAGGGCAATCCCGAGTTCAGTAGCCAGCACTCCGCTGCCGCCAAATGTGGGATAACATACTATTCCGATCTTCATGTTCATAAGTTCGTTTGCAAATATCACTTTATCCTTTCAATTCTGAACAATACCTGTATCATTTAAACCAATAATAACCGCTATCGTTCAATCCCGGTAGAATCTGCCTTATTTCAAAAAAACAGGGTGCAGCTACTGCCGCACCCTGTACCTATCTAATACCATTCAAATACTATTGTTCGATTACCAGGTGGAATACTCTGGTTTCGCTACCTGAACGCAGGTTGAGTATATACATACCGTTGGCAACTGCACTCAACTGTACTTTTTCGTTCAGTTCACCGTTTCTGGCGGTTACTGCTGATGAGTAGATTACCTGGCCGAGCATATTGGTTACTTCCAGTCTTACCTCCTGATCTGTATTTGAAACCAATGTGCCTTTCACTGTAAACTGGCCTTTGTTAGGGTTAGGCACCAAGCTGATATCGCTGCCTGTCAAAACAACATTTTGAACGCCTACACCTGAAACATGTAATGTTGCAGAAGCTGTTCCGGTTAAGCCGGTGCAAGCACTGCTGGCAGTAACTTCGCAGGTTACAACATCCAGGTTAGACAATGTGCTGGTTACAAAATTCGCAGTAGTTGCAGTAGGTACTGCAACGCCATTAACCAACCACTGATAAGTTGGATTAGCTCCGCCGTTCAGTACGTTCGCATTAAAGGTTACAGCCTGGCCACTAGCGATATTCAATCCTGGATTAGGGATAATTGTAACGGTTGGGTTAACCGGATTATCTACTGTCATCACAATATGCGCACTCATTGCTGAGGCTGCAGTACGGCAACCATAGTTGCTGTTCACGATACAGTAAATATCATCACCATCATTTGGTGTGTAGCTGAAAGTAGATAAAGTACCTACATTAACACCATTCTTCACCCAGATATAACTTGGTGTGTTTCCACCATATACCGGTGCTGCAACGTAGTTAACAGATGTTCCTTTACAAACTTCATTACCCGGATTAGCTGCTACAGTAACTGCAGGAGTGCCAGTAGGCATTACAGTCAGAGTAGACGTCCTTGAAACTGTAGCCGGAGTTGCACATGCAGCATTGCTGGTCATTGTCAGGTTCACAATATCCGCGTTAGATGGTGTGTAACTGAAAGTACCACTTGTGCCCATTGTCACACCATTTACCTTCCAGATGTAAGCCGGAGCAGTACCACCGTTAACTGGCATAGCTGTAAACGTAGTAAATGTACCACTGCACAATGTGTCTCTGCCTGATGTAGATATATTTACGATAGGTGTAACTGATGCAATTGATGCAACAGTTGCACTTCCTGCCATATTCCTTGTACAGGTAGAAGCAATATCTGTAGCAATAACTGTATAGGTAGCAGGTGTAGTGATAGAACCGAAATCAAGGATACCGCCGGTACCGCTGATTGCACCACCTACCATTGTAAATCCGTTATACAGCTGGTAATTAACACCTACTGATGAACCATTTACGCCAACATGCACGCCGCCAGTGCCTACACAATAGTTACCGCCACCAGTAACGGCAAATGCTGTAGGTTGTGCGCTCAATCCGACAGTTGCAGAAGCCGTCATGGTTGCTGTACATCCGGTTGTAAGGTTTCCGGCTACCACTGTGTAAACACCTGCTGCTGTCTGGAAACCAAAGTCAATTGCAGGGCCAGAACCCATCATTGGGGTGCCTGAAGGCAATCCGTCTTTCATTAACTGATAAGAAATACCAGACTGAGAACCACTGAGGCCTACATGAACTCCTGTGCCACCTGGGCAATAGTTACCACCACCTGTTACAACATAAGCAGCAGGAGCCGGGTTGATTCCTACTGTTACTGTGCCCAACATAGTGCGTGAGCAGGTAGTAGACGGGTTAAGTGCCACTACAGTGTAAACACCGGTAAGAGCCTGTAATCCAAAAGAAATTGCACTGCCAGTACCTGTTACCGGGCTGCCAACATTAACACTGCCAGCCATTAACTGATACTGAATACCTGCTTCTGAACCAGAAAGGCCAACAGTGATACCAGTGCCACCTGCACAATAGT
>OMJB01000060.1 GCA_900299255.1 Sphingobacteriales bacterium | reverse complement strand
AATGATACGGCAACCACCGAATTGCAATTTAATACCCAAATTTACTACGAGCGTTATTCGTCAGCCTGGCATCAGCGTTTACCCTAACCCAACAAATGATGTATTGCATATCAACCTAGTTGAAAGTACATCTACTTCTAATTATTCACTCACAGACTTATACGGTAGAATAGTGGGCAGCGGAGTTGCAGGCAAAGGAATTACAACTTTGAACATTAGTCAACTTTCAGCAGGCATGTATGTGCTGAAAATAAGCGGAGAAAGTATTGGAACTGTTTATCGAAAAGTAGTGGTGGAGTAGGGGGCAATATTTTTTTGAACAGCGCGACCAGTACCGCTTTTCGCGGTCAGTCCGTATGTGTAAATTTACTTTTATTTTTTTCTGAATCACAGATTTTTGGGATTACACAGATTTCACGGATTTTATAAGTGGAATGTGTTGTCTGAATCACGGATTTAAGGGATTACACTGATTTCACGGATTTTTCCTTGTATCGCCTTGAAAAAAGTTTACGTAAAGTGTCGTCCTGTTATCGTCCGATTTTTAGTTGAATCTGTGCAATCCTTTAATCTGTATAATCCGTGATTCAGAAATTTTGCGCTACAATACAACTCTTTTAAAGATCATGCTTTTGCTCCCGAAATTGATCAAAAGCCCCACTTCAAACTTGTATGCCTTCAGGTAATTCAGTATTTGGGCTAAATGAACATCCTCCAGTTGTGTGATTACTTTTAATTCTACCAATACCTTGCCTGCAACAACAAAATCCGCCCCTCGTGTCCCTATCTCTTCTTTATAGCCCTTATAAAATATTGGCTGTTCTACCTCTCTTGCAAAATCTAATTTTGCATCTGTGAATTCAAGCGCTAAAGCACGCTGATAAATGACTTCCTGGAAACCATTGCCCAAAAACTTATGAACTTCATACGCACAGCCGATAATCTTTTCAGTTATATCGCCATATTTTAAGTTACTATCCATAATTTTCAAGCCCTCAATTTCCGTGAAATCTGTGTAACGCCTTTTAATTTGTGATTCGGAAACTAATATGCCCTGGCAAACAACACCCTTTCCTTCGATGGATTGCCTGTTAATATACATTTGCCATCTTCCTGTCGGTTATTGAGCGGAATACAACGAATGGTAGCCTTGGTGAGTTCTTTGATTTTTTCTTCGGTTTCGGGGGTGCCGTCCCAGTGAGCAGATACAAAGCCAGATTGTTTATCGAGTACTTTTACAAAATCATCCCAGTTGTCTACACGGCGGGTATTGTCGTTTCTGAATTGCAGCGCTTTGGTGTACATGTTTTTCTGGATATCGTCCAGCAACTGTATTACCTGCCCGGAGAGGTTGTCGAGCGAAAGGCTTGATTTTTCTTTGGTATCGCGGCGTGCTACTTCGGCTACGTTGTTCTCGAGGTCTCTTGCTCCCAGCGCTATGCGCACAGGTACGCCTTTGAGTTCGTATTCTGCGAACTTCCAGCCGGAGCGGGTATTGTCGTCATCGTCAAATTTTACCCTAACGTTGTTTTGCTTAAGCGCGGCCATGAGGCCGTCTGCTACTTTACGGATCCTGGCCTGAGCTTCCACATCTTTATTGAAGATAGGTACTATCACTACCTGCAGCGGTGCAATTTTTGGAGGCAGCACAAGCCCGTCGTCGTCGCTGTGTGCCATTACCAATGCACCCACCAGTCGCGTAGATACACCCCATGATGTAGCCCAAACATAGTCGTAGTTGTTGCTCTTATCCTGAAACTTCACATCAAATGCTTTTGCAAAATTCTGGCCAAGGAAGTGCGATGTACCTGCCTGAAGTGCCTTGCCATCCTGCATCAGTGCTTCAATGCAATAGGTATCTTCTGCGCCGGCAAAACGCTCATTGGCAGTTTTTACACCACGTACCACAGGCAAGGCCATGTATTCCTCAGCAAAGGTGGCATACACCTCCAGCATCTTCTTTGTCTCTTCTATAGCTTCTTCCCTGGTCGCATGGGCAGTGTGGCCCTCCTGCCACAAAAATTCTGTAGTGCGCAGAAACAGGCGTGTGCGCATTTCCCAACGTACCACGTTTGCCCACTGGTTAATGAGTAGCGGGAGGTCACGGTAAGACTGTATCCAGTCTTTGTAGGTATTCCATATTATGGTTTCAGAGGTGGGCCTTACTATCAGTTCTTCCTCCAGCTTGGCTTCGGGGTCTACGATTATGCCACCGCCGTTCGGGTCGTTCTTGAGGCGGTAGTGTGTTACTACAGCGCACTCTTTCGCAAAGCCCTCCACATGGGCTGCTTCCTTACTTAAAAAACTCTTAGGGATAAATAAAGGGAAGTAGGCGTTTTGATGCCCTGTTTCCTTAAACATGCGGTCCAGTTCGTTCCTCATATTCTCCCACAAAGCATAGCCGTGGGGTTTAATAACCATGCAGCCTTTTACTGCTGAATAGTCGGCCAGGCCTCCTTTTAAAATAATATCATTGTACCACTGCGAGTAGTCGTCTGCCCGATTTGTTAAAATTTTTGCCATAATAAACTTTGCCCGTTTTTAACGGTCTCTTAATTGGTGAAGTGGTGCAAAAGTAGTAATTTCACTATGCATTTTACGTAAAAACA
This sequence comes from Sphingobacteriales bacterium, assembly GCA_900299255.1. Lineage (GTDB taxonomy): Bacteria > Bacteroidota > Bacteroidia > Chitinophagales > Chitinophagaceae > Nemorincola. The sequence continues at coordinate 8,359 of OMJB01000060.1, read as the reverse complement.
ATTCAAAATGAAACAGGTCATATTAATTGGTTTACTGGTGGCAGGAGCGCATACTATGGCAAGTGCGCAGGTAGATGATATTTATGCAACGGGTGCTGAACAGAGGAATGGTGGCAAAGGTAACAGTGAAGCTGTGCAGCCCGGCAAAACTGGTGAAGAAAGCGCAACGACCGACAGGCCTGATAGTTACTCAGACAATAATGCACCGGACAATTACCAGAGTTACAATAACGGAGAAGACTATGTAGATTACGATGAAGGTTATACGTATTCATCACGCATTAACCGTTTTGATAACTCATTTTATAATATGGGTTATTACAGTGCGTTTTACAATCCTTTCTGGTATGATCCTTATTGGTACGACCCATACTGGGGCTACCGTCCATGGTATCCTTCATACGCCTACGGGTATGGTTGCGGGCCTTATTGGAGTTCGTCGTGGGGATGGAATACCTGGTACGGATACGGAGGGTTCAGTTGTTGGAGTTACCCGTATTATGCAGGCGGCTGGTATGGCAACTGCTACAATGGTTACTGGAACAGCTACTATGCAGGTGTAGACGGGCAATACAATAATTATAGATCGGTTGGGTACGGTCCGCGCCAGCACAGTATTGGCAACAGAATGGGCAACAGGATGTCTGCAAACGGATTCCGGGCTTCGGCTCCCATTAACCAGATTGGTTTGAGAACCAGCCCACTGAGGGCCTCTGAGCCTACGAGGGCAGGCCTGCTGCAAAACAGCAATACAGGCAGAAGCAATATGCCGGAAAGAAGGTATGGAAATAATGTACAGAGAGGTGAGGGTAGGATGAACGGAGGAGAAAATAACTCGCGCAACAGCAATCCATCCCGTAGCTATTTTGGTGATGGCAGCCGTGGCCAGGAGCGTTCGTTTCAGAATGACGGCAGATCAGGCAGAGAAAGTTCTCGAAACAGAGGCGGCGATTTTGGAAATGGCCCATCAAGAATGTCAGGCAATGAGGGTGGTGGCAATTCAGGAAGAATGTTTAACGGACGCAGTAATGCCGGAGGCAGTCCGTTTAGTGGTGGTGGTGGAAACAGCGGAAGAATGCCCAACAGTGGTGGCAACGGCGGAGGCAGATCATTTAACGGTGGTGGAAATAGCGGAGGGCATTCTAATGGTGGCGGTAACAGAAGCAGTGGTGGCGGCGGCGGATCGAGAGGTGGCCGCAGGTAACTTTGTTTTTAGTTAAAGGAAATATAATAAAGGCACTGTTACTGTAGTTAGCGGTGCCTTTATTGTTTTTTTAAGCATAATGGGTATGATATTTGCAACCAGTTACGTAGTTCTGAATACATAGTACTCATTGATTCTTTATAATTAAAAAGGAAAAAATATGCGGATAAAAGGTTTAGTATTACTTGCAGGTGCGGCTATCAGTGCCATAAATGTAGATGCACAGGATGTGAGAGAGGCTTACGACTTGTCTAACCAGACTGTGCAGGGCTCTGCAAGGTCTATGGGGTTTGGTAATGCACTTGGCTCTGTGGGCGGTGACTTCAGTGCGGTTAGTGTGAACCCGGCGGGGATAGGTGTGTACAGAAGTTCAGAAATTTCATTTACGCCTTCACTGCGTATCAATTCCACTACCGGTGATTATGCGGGCAGTGCTTCAGCTGACAACAACACACGGTTTGGGTTTAATAATTTTGCTTTTGTATTTACCAGTGCGCCAAAAGGGCACAGGTATGACAAGCACCAGTGGAAGGCGGTGTCGTTTGGGTTTGGTATGAACAGAGTAGCTGACTTCAACCGTAACTATTCATATTTTGGCAGGAATAACACCAGCTCCGCCTCCCAGGCATTTGAATCGGATGCCAACTGGGATACGGCAGGCGCTCTTTCTTCTGACCCTTCAAACGCACTGGGTTCAATAGGGTATTGGTCTTTTTTGCTGAACCGAAATGCAGGAGGGCAATTTTATTCGGTGGTACCCTATGCTGGCGGTATCAATCAGATGAAGACAGTTGAAGAGAGAGGTGCAATCAATGAATATGTGATATCGTTGGGTGGCAATTACAGAGAGAAATTACTGCTGGGTGCTACAATTGGTTTGCCTTCAGTTCGCTACCAGCGTACATCGTACTATTCAGAGAATATTGCATCAGGAAATACCAATAACCCTGAGAATTTCAGTTCGTTTACTTACGGTAATAAGCTTGATATTACAGGTAATGGCATCAATCTAAAGTTAGGGGCGATCTATAAATTCTCAAAATTGTTTAGGGCAGGCATAGCATTTCATACGCCCACATACTACAGCATCACAGATGAGCTCGACCCAACAATGACTACAGTAATTAGTGGGCAGACGAGGACACTGAATACTGCGGCTGGCGGCGGGCTTATTCGCAACCAGTTTGACTACCGGTTTTCTACGCCTTATAAAGCTGTGCTGAGCGCAACCATCATGCTCAATAATTTTGGATTTATAACTGCGGACTACGAATACGCTGACTACAGTACTTCAAAATACTATTTCAGCGATGGAGTGAATCAGTCTACCGGACAGACTTTTCAGCAGGAAGCAGATGCCATAAACAAGGAAATAAAGAAAACTTACGGTGGGGTTTCGAATTTCAGGTTAGGGGCAGAGGGCAGGCTGGGTAAGTTCTTTATGGTAAGGGCCGGATTTGGTTACTACGGGGACCCATATACCAGCTATGGCAAATCTGTGCAGCCAGCCTCATATACTACTGAAAGGATAGACTTGAGCGGCGGTTTAGGCTTTCATTTCCGCCATTTCTTTACAGACCTGGGCTATGTGCACAGTATGTATCAGGGATACGAACAGCCCTATGCAGTTGACTATTTGGGGGTAATATCCGGACAGGCGGCAACAGTACCTACGGCTAAAATGAGTTACAGCCTTAATAACGTAGCCTGGACGATAGGGGTGAAATTCTAAAACAACAGAGACTGATTATTTCTTCTTCCGGTTGTTTATTTCGTCTCTGATGTGAATGGCACGAACATAGTCTTCCTGCTCGAGTACCTGCTGCAGGAGATTGTTGAGTTCATCAAGGCTCATACTGCTCATGTCGTTTTCGCCTGGTTTTTTGCCACTGACAGAAATTTTACCGGGCTTCTGTTCCAGCGGATTTTCTTCGGGCTGCTCAAGAAACAAGCCGGCGGCATCGAGGATGTTTTCAAAGGTGTAAATTTTACAGTTGGAACGCACTGCCATGGCCAATGCGTCGGAGGTGCGGGAATCAATCTCCACTTTGCTGCCTTCGTGCATGCATATGAGTTTGGAGAAAAAAATCCCTTCTTCAAGTTTGTAAATAAGTACCTCAGCAAGCTCAATTGAAAAAGTGGCCATGAAATTTGCAAACAGATCATGGGTAAGTGGGCGGCTGGGCTGCATCCGCTCCAGGGCAACAGCAATAGCCTGGGCTTCAAAACCACCAATGACAATAGGCAAACGCCTTAAGCTATCAACTTCGCCCAACACTACAGCATAGGAGTGCGTTTGTGTTATGCTGTGCGACAAGGCAACAATTTCAAGTTCAATTTTCTTCATCTGATTAGCCGATACTTCAAAATCTTTACAGAAACAGAATACAAAAAGTGTATTTACTTTCCAGAATTACGCCTGAATAATTGCATCAGTGCCAGTGTATTCAGTAAAATAATTAATATCTGTCTCTTTTCCTTTAAAAGGTGAAGATAATATTTTTTTAAAAAACAGGTTAAAATAACCTTAGTGCTTCACTTTCATCTTCTCCGTCTGCGGGTTTCGGAATCAGCGAAATTTCCTTTAAATCGTCGCCTGCGAGATAAGAGCCGACAGTGCGCCACCCTGTAATATCTACAGTTTCGTGAAGTGGAACTATATTTTCTTTTAAATCTGATTTTTTCTTGCCTGACCTGAGTATGACCACAGGTTCCTGCTGAGTTGTTACTAATTTCAGGTAATTTCCATCACCATCTTTAATAAACGAATATTTGTTTTTTAATGACTGGCTTTCAATTATGAACCGTTTTGTATTAAACTGTTTGTTTTTAGCGTCATAATAGATGGCAGTTACAACTTTTTCGGGATGGAATTTCTCTATCAGGAGCAGGTTATCAGTATCGTACCTGTTGGTCAATTCAAAATCAGTGAGCTCATAGGCCCCGTCTTTGTAAAACGCAATAATGCGGTCCTTTTCGTCAAACCGGCCCAGTAGCAATCCTTTTTCGTCTTTGTTCAGGCGGCCAAACAGGTCGTCATACCAGATCTTTTGCGCAGAGAGTGTAGAACGCCCCTTGGTTTTCAGTTTAACGCTCTTAACCGGATATTTTGTTACTTGATTACCCTGCGCACCCCTGTTTTTAATTTCCAGGTCTTCGAAAGAAAAATCGAGCACCTTTGTTCGTGCTTTGCTGCCTGGTGATAATGTTATAGTAACCACTTCTGCTTCTCCGTTTGGATTGACAGTGAAGTAATGCACCTTGCTGCCGGGATTGCCTTTTGTCAAGTCGTATTCCTTATCTCTTGTAACCCCGGTTACATTGAATCGTTTGCCATAGGTGACGCCCGATTTGCCGTCCATATACAGCATATTATAAGTGGTACGTTCATCGTTTTTCTGGAAAATAGCGAGGTAGGTGATGTCTTTGCCTACAAAGGTCTTCTCAGAGACTTTTGATACGACCATTTTTCCGTCTTTACGGAAGACAATGATATTGTCGAGATCAGAGCAGTCAAAAGCAAACTCATCTTTTTTCAGGCTGGTGCCTATAAAACCCTCCTTGTAATTTACGTAGAGTTTGGTGTTGGCAATAGCCACATTGGTGGCAAGAATGGTTTCGAACGGGCGAATTTCAGTGTATCGTTCTTTTCCTTTGCCAAACTTTTTCAGAAGGTTTTCGTAATACCTGATGGCGTAATCATTAAGGTTGGCGATATTGTCTTTCACCTCAACAATATCATTCTCCACGCCTTTAATATGCTCATCAGCTTTAAATGAGTCGAATTTGGAAATGCGTTTAATCTTGATTTCGGTAAGCCTGATGATATCATCCTGGGTTATTTCACGCCTGAATTTCTTTTTGTAGGGTTTCAGCCCATCGTCAATAGCTTTCAGAACAGCCTCCCAGGTTGTTTTATCTTCAATATCTCGATAAATTCTTTTTTCAATAAAAATCTTTTCAAGAGATGAATAGTGCCAGTCTTCGTTAAGCTCCTGAAGCTTAATTTCCAATTCCCTAAGCAGTAATTGTTTAGTATGCCCAACTGACAAACGCAGCATTTCACTAATTGACACAAAGAGAGGCTTGTCTCCAATGATGATGCACGCGTTTGGTGAAATAGATATCTCACAATCGGTAAATGCGTACAGCGCATCAATTGTCTGGTCGGTGGAGACCCCAGGCGCTAGTTGCACAGTAAGTTCCACGTCTTTGGCTGTATTGTCTGTGACACTCTTTATCTTGATTTTGCCACTGTCGTTGGCCTTCAGAATACTATCAACCAATTGGGTGGTGGTTACACCGTAAGGCACATTACGGATAACTATAGTTTTTTTGTCAATCTCCTCGATCTTGGTTCTTACTCTTATTTTACCACCCCTTGTGCCGTCGTTGTAGTTACTTACATCTACCATGCCGCCAGTAAGAAAATCGGGGTACAATTCAAATTTTCTGCCCTTCAGGTGTTTGATTGCCGCATCTATCAACTCGCAAAAATTATGCGGTAGAATTTTGGTGGAAAGTCCCACCGCAATACCTTCTGTACCTTGTGCCAGCAGCAAAGGAAATTTAACAGGTAATGCCACAGGCTCATTCTTTCTGCCATCGTAACTAAGCTGCCATTCTGTTGTTTTATTATTGAATGCAACTTCAAGCGCAAATTTTGATAATCGTGCTTCGATGTAACGTGGTGCAGCTGCACTATCTCCTGTGCGGACATCTCCCCAATTACCTTGAGTTTCTATGAGTAAATCTTTCTGCCCCATATTAACGATCGCATCGCCAATTGAAGCATCTCCATGGGGGTGGTACTGCATACTCTGGCCAATAATGTTTGCTACTTTATTGAACCGGCCATCGTCCATTTCTTTCATAGCATGCAGAATGCGCCGCTGCACTGGCTTCAGCCCATCATCGGCCGCTGGTACTGCACGTTCAAGGATAACGTAGCTGGCATAGTCCAAAAACCAGCTTTGATACATATCGTTAATCATCACCGTATTCTGCCCGGCAAAATCATTAAGTTCATTCATTAATTGTACAGATAAAATTTTCGAGCGCAAAAATATTGATAGTGCGCAACTATCGTCAATATTTTTTTATGGAATACCTGAAAAGCCAGTTTATTTACAAACAAAAAAAAACAGATGGGCAACCCCATCTGTTTTTTGTACAAATATTAGTTCCATTTAATCATGGGAGTAAGTGAAGTATACCGTAACATCGTCTCCAGATATTTCAACATAACTAGAAGCACCAGTTGCAATTCTCGCGTTGGATTGTAAACCTAAAGGAGAGAAAAAGTCGTCAGTTAGAAAATAATCTGAATCGAAAGAATATGTGTGCGAATCGCTCAGGAAATATTCCAATTGCTCAGGCTGGCTGGCTCTCAACGCAGAAAGGCTGAAACTCATTACCAGAATGTTTGGATCGCTTGCCATTGTTGAAAAACTAACAAGCACACCACCGGATGATTCTGCAGATCCGGGAGGGTTATGATAACAAACGCCACGGCCAACGCAAGGCTCCTGTGTATGATCGCCAAAATACACTGTAGTTGCTACGACAGACCCTAAAGCATAGTTGAAGCCAGAGCCGGCCACAATAAGCATTACTGTAAAAATAAAAGATTTAAAAGTGCTGATTACCATAAAATTGTGTTTAAAAGGCTTCCAATAAAACCACAACCACTACAAAAATAAGTAAATAACTCCGCAATCGCCATTTTTTTTTCTTAAAAAAATGTTCAGAACGTAATTAAATTACTTTATTCTGACAATCGTGTAACATACAAAAAAATGCACCTTTTTTGTATCTTAGCATTTATTATTTTTTTTTAATGTAAATTAGCCCGGTGTACAAGACGGTTATTAAATCAATTCTTGCAATGAATCTTACGTACAAGTGTTTTTCTACTTTTCTTGTATCTGTGATTTTAATTTGCTGTGTGCCTTCTTTAGGGCAGGACAGAAACAGCAATTACCTGGATTCTGTAAGGCATTTGGTTCAGAAGCTTTCTTCTGACTCAGAACGAGTAAATACTCTGATTGATATTACAAAAGGGATTTCATGCGACGACAGTATTAAAAAGGTAGCCGTAGCTCTTGAGGCGAAAAAAATTGCAGAGAATATTAACTGGGCGAAAGGAATAAGGAACTCGAATAATGCAGTAGCCCTCATTTACTTTCAATGCCAGAAACAATATGAGCGTGCATTTGAATACCTTAATGCAAATGTAGAATTAGCAAAGAAAAATAAAGATGTTCATGGCGAAGCAGTAGCTCTGGAAGTGATAGCCAAGGAGTATAGTGAACTGAACGAACACCAGCATGCAATTGATTATTACTACATGGTACTGGATATTTATCCCGGTACTACAGCAGAAGCAATTGCCTACGGTAATATTGGTAATGAGTATAAAGCGGTGAATGATTATCTGAAAGCACTGAATTTTTATGACAGCTCATACATAAGGCTGAAATCAAAAAATACGAATGACATCAATGATACTTTTGAGCTTGCCGGATTGAACCTGAACAGGGGTGAAATATACCTGTATATCAACAAGCCAGATAAGGCTTTGTCGCACTACGATTCGGTGTTAAACAGTTCTGCGTCTGTGGTAGACAAGCACTTTAAAGTATGGGCATTGATAGGAAAGGGAAGAACGTTCCGATATAAAAAAGAGTATCAGAAAGCTATTGGCATTTATCAGGAAGCATTAATTGTGGCACGGCAGGTAAACAGCTTTGAGGAAGAAGTTAATATTGATGTGGAACTGGCTAATATTTACGTTGAGATGTCTGATCTCACAAAGTCATTGGGGTATGCAGACAGTGCAATATACCTTGCCGAAACGCAGCACTTTATTTCTTCTCTGTCTAAGTGCTATACTACTCTTGGCAACATTTATTTGAAGCAGGAAAAAAATGACCTTGCTATATCCTATCTGCTCAAAGCCCAGGCAATGGGTAAACAAACACGTAACCTTGTTGATCAGAAAGACGCGTTAGGGTTGCTGATAGTAGCTTTTAGAAAAGCTGGCCAGTTGCAAAATGCTATTGACGCAAAAAATAGTTTTGATGAAATCAGGGACAGCTTGTTTAACATTGACAAGCTTAATGCAATAACGAGGTCTGAGCTTAATAAAGACTT
>OMJB01000059.1 GCA_900299255.1 Sphingobacteriales bacterium | reverse complement strand
TTCACTTACGATGACAAAAAGAATAAAATACAGGTTATTGACTACAACCGCAACGGCAACTACCAGTCAAGGTACACTTATAAATACGACAGCAAAGGAAACCAGATTGAAGAAAGAGCGTACGACAACGAAAAGTCTGATAAATACAAGAAGCTGGTTACTAAGTATGATGCCGAAAACAACCCGATAGAGGTAACTCAGTACAGCGAAAGCGGCAAGCTCGTATACCAGTGCAAACTAGACAAGCGTGGCAACCACACGCTGGATGTCACCTACGACAAGTCAGGTAAAATGCTTGAAAAGATCTCGCAGAAATACGTTTACGACGAAAAAGGAAATCAAACCGAAAACATCCGTTACGATGCCAAGGGCAAACCTACAGTTAAGAGTAAGTATATATACTCATACGATACCGAAAAGAACTGGTTCATTAAGTTCTGCTATGAGAACGACAAGCCAATCAGAATTATGGAGCGTATCATTAATTACTACGATTAATCATACCCTGAGCTAAGATTTAACCGAATGAAACTGAGAAGCATACTTCTTTGCCTTTTCCTGTCGCTGGGCATTGTAGCGGTTGCTCAACCCGAATGGTCGCCTGCTGTCAGGGCAGAACGTGACACTGCCTGGCTGAAAGACAGCCTGCACCTGGATGCGGCCAAACTGGAAAAGGCTTATACTCTTTCATTGGCTTATCATACCTCCAAAGACAAAGCAAAACAAACGGGCGGCAAAAACAAGGATAAAAATATCCATAAACTCGAACAGGCCCGGGATTCAGATTTTAAAAAAATGCTCACAAAAGAGCAGTTCATCCGGTTTTCACGAAGAGAACAACTGGCAAGAAAAAGGAAAACCATAAAATACAACGGAAAATACAGGCCATACTAATCAGTGGCTAACAGCATGGCCGGTTGATAATTGACAATTTTCAGACAATCTCTTTACAGTTACAAGACAATTGCTTTTGGGGGGCATTCTAACTTTGCGCCAACAAAAACAAATAGTCTGAAAATGAGAATTACTTTACTTGCAGCCGCATGGGCAGTATCTTTAAAAGTAAGCGCACAGGCAGTTAACGATGTAGTATCTATTGGCGCTGGTTACACCGATCAGGCATGGTACAGCCTGCAGAATGGTATTCAGGGCACCGCCCCAAAAAACAACTGGGATTTAGCATTCGATGTGTCGACAATGGGTTCTACGGTACTAATCAATTCTGTCACCGGCACTACCCTCTGGAAATACCCAAAAAACGACACCGCCGGCTGGGCATCCATTGACACAAACGGCCTTGCTACCTGGGCTCCTCACTGGAATTCGGATACTTCATGGGCGTACGGTGCAATTGGCCGCTATGCCAATCCTGCCAATCCTTTCGATTTCGACTGGGGTGTGTATGACCTCACTACACACTCTGTAAAAGGTGATTCATTATATATCATCAAACTCGCAAATGGCGATTTTAAAAAGCTTTGGATACAATCAATTGTTGGCACTGTTGTTTCGTTCAAATACGCCAATCTCGATGGTTCATCCCTGCAAAATGCAAGCCTGAATAAAGCTTCATATACCGGCAAAAACTTTGGCTACTACTCAATGCAGAACAATGACACGGTCGACAGGGAACCCGTATCCAATAACTGGGACCTGCTGTTTACTCAGCATACCGCCTTCATCCCAACCCCTTATACAGTTACAGGCGTACTTTCAAATAAAGGAGTTCAGGTAGCAAAAAGAGATTATGACGCCGCCTACCTTACCGACAATAACTACAGCACGGCTACATTCTACCCGGCAATCAATACAATCGGCCACGACTGGAAACGCTTTACCGGTACATCTTATGCCGTTCAGGATTCGCTGCTGTACTTTATAAAATGCAAAAACGGCGACATCTGGAAACTGATCTTCACCGGATTTGAAGGAAGCTCAACAGGTAACTACCTTTTCTCTAAAGAAAAATTGCTCACAGCTTCAGCCGTACCACAGACGAAAGCATCAACTGATCCCAGCCTGGTACTGTATCCAAATCCTGCTACAACAGCAACTTTGAATATTGTATATGACCTGCCTGCTGACCAGACCTCTGCTACACTGAATATTTTCGACATTACAGGCAAAACAGTTTATACAACAAACATTTCGGGTAATGCTGGCTTGCATGTAGCAAATCTGCCCGCTAACCTGCAGTTACTGCCAGGTATGTATATTGTAACTGTGAATGGTGAAAACTATACAAGTAGACAAACATTGATCATCCAGTAAACTGGAATGAGCTCCTGAGCTCAACCTGATATGAAAGCCCCTGCACTTTTATTGCTGCTTACGTTAAGCCTCAATCTGAAAAGTAATGGTCAGACAATAACATTATCTGATCAAGAACATCACGCCATCTCCGGCGCACAAATTGAGCTTCGTCCGGTAAATAAAAGTGAAGGGGCTCTCTTTTTTGTTACCGGCGAAAACGGCAAGGTTGATATTGCACTTTCTTCCGAGAAACTCCCCGCATTGCTAACCAATACAAGTATGGGGCGGATCACAATTACCGACACCCTTAATTCTTTGGCGGGCAAACAGTATGTTTTACAGCAGGCATCTAAAACTATTACTGAGTTTGTAGTAACCGGACAATACGCACCTAGCCACATCGAAAACAGCATCCATAAAATAGATGTTATTGACCGTAAGAAAATAGATGGGATGGGTGCGCAGAATCTGCGCGATGTACTTACAAACCAGTTGAATGTGCGCCTGTCTCAGGACGCTGTTTTGGGCAGCCATTTTAGCCTGCAGGGTATTGGTGGCGAAGGTGTAAAAATACTTATTGATGGCATTCCCGTCATAGGCAAGCAGAATGGCAGCATTGACCTGTCGCAGATAGAATTAAGCAACATAGAGCGTATCGAAATCATAGAAGGCCCCATGGCTGTTAGTTATGGCACTGATGCTATTGCTGGCACCATCAACCTGATCACTATAAAGACTGTCGCAAAGAACCTGTCAGTTGGTCTCACAGGGTATTACGAAACTGCTGGAAATTACAATTTGAATGGCAGGATAGGACTGCATCACAAAAAACACTTAGTCATTTTTACGGGAGGCAGGAACTTTTTTACAGGCTGGTCACCGAGCAATAAAATCAACTTTTTTGATTTTAGCACAGGGATAGCAGACAGCACCAGATTTAGCTTGTGGAAACCAAAAGAGCAATACAATGCAGCACTGCAGTACAGCTTTCACACCGGCACGTTTGACATAAGTTATTCCGGCAGTTATTTTAAAGAGCAGGTCATAAACAAAGGATACCCGTCAGCGCCTTATGGCGAGAGTGCATTTGACGGCTACTATCGTTCCGCAAGAACAGGCAATGCCATCACAGTAAACAAAAAATTTGCAGCCAATAAAGGTATTAACTTCTTTTTGGCATACAACACCTACACAAATACCGACAATACTTACTTCACCGATCTGACTACATTGCAAAAAACACTGACCAATAGTGATGGTAATCAGGATACAAATAGATTTCACCAGCTAAGCTCAAGGGCAGTATACAGCAGAAGTTCTCCGCAGGCGAGATTGAATTACGAAGCCGGATATGATATTAATATACAGAATGCCGAAAGCAGTATGATTAGTTCAGGCACACACAAAATGAAAGAATATGCTGTTTTTGCAAGTGCTGAGTATATGGTAACCGACAAACTTAAGATTAGGCCAGGCCTTCGCGGCAGTTATAACTCTGGCTACAATGCCCCTGTTATTCCATCCCTGAACCTCATGTATTCGTTTAGTGGCCAATTCAAACTGCGTGCTTCTTTTTCCAAAGGATTCCGCACCCCTACTTTGCAGGAATTTTACTTCCATTTTGTTGATGTAAATCACAACATAGTTGGCAACCCCGATCTGAAAGCTGAAACCTCCTACAACTACAACCTATCTGCTGGCTGGTCATTCAAAATAAATAGCGTTAGGTTCAAAACAAATCTCTCCGGTTTTTATAACAACATCAGCAATATCATTACCCTTGCTCAAATGAGCACCTCCAATGCATACACTTATATTAACATTGGCAAGGTCAGAACCAAAGGCTTACAACTAAATCTGAGCGCCGCCACCCGAAATGTAAATCTGTCATTGGGTGGATCCTGCACAGGAGTCAGCAACAATCTGCCAGGCAACGCTGACATTCCTGCATACAACTACTCACCTGAATTTAAAGGCAGCTTGAGTTATAACTTTATCAAGCCTCAGATTACTGCCGGCATATTCTACAAATACAACGGCAAAACAGTCAGCTATAGAATAGTTGACAATGTAAAAGAAGAAAATTTCATTGATGCATATAGCCTGATTGATGCATCTGTTACAAAAAAGAACCTGACAAAATATATAAATATTACCGTTGGGATAAAAAACCTGATGAACATCCGGAACGTGAACGCATCTGGTGCCACAGGCTTTCATTCATCCGGAGATCAGAATGCAGCGATAGGAATGGGAAGAACTATGTTCGTGAAATTAGACTTAAAACTGGATACAAAAGACTAGATGAGAACCAAAATCATTAACATACTGATTTTCGTTTCCATGCTGCTGGCTGATTGTCAGAAGAAAGAACTGCCTGTTCAGCCTCATGTTTCAGGCAATGTCATTTCGGCAACTGTCAATATGGATGCCAGTTATAAATACCAGGTTTATTACAGCCTTAAATCTGACAAAGAAGTAAGTAAAAATCTGAAAACCGCATGGGATCTCAGCTTCGAAACATCACCTCAGGGTTTCCATATATTCCTCAATTCATCAAAGCTGATGTTCGTTTTAAATACAGGCAAAACTGACTTCGGATCTGTTACATCCAGCGACACAGTTGGTATGACGGCACATAGAAAATGTGATGGCTCCACAGGCGAAACCGACAGCACTGCAATCGGAGATTGGACCGCTGCAAAGGCAGTATATTTTATAGATAAAGGGCTTGATGAAGCAGGACAAAACCTAGGTAAGTTGAAAGTCCAGTTTATGTCTGTATCCGATAGTAACTACATCGTTCGCTTTTCTGACCTAGATGGCAGCAGCAGTACAACCGTGAGCATCAAAAAAGATACGCTCTACAATTTTGCGTATTTATCCTTCGACGCAAAAACGCAGGTTTCCATAGAGCCTCCTAAAACTTCATGGGACTTGCTGTTCACTCAGTATACTTTTACTTTTTTCGCCGAGTCGCCTCCCCTGCCCTATCTGGTTACCGGCTGTTTGCTTAACAGGTACAATACCTTTGCTGCAAAAGACTCCCTTGCAGTGTTTTCAAAACTAACATTTACAGACATCAACCAGTTCACTCTGGCCAACGATATTTCAACGATTGGTTACAACTGGAAGGTATTTAAGAACTCAAGCTACACTATTGTATCCAAATACAATTTCATCATCCGCGATGCTGTTGGGTATTTCTACAAGCTTCATTTTACTGATTTCTATAACAATATAGGAGAGAAGGGTAACCCCAAATGGGAATACCAGCAATTATAATCATATCCCGGGCTCGGGAATAACAGGGCAAAGCGGGTAAGCCTAGTAACAATCCGATTTGCCAATCTTGTCCCTGACTTTCCTCTCCCACTGTTCTTCCATATCTGCGATAGTTCCGTGATTAGACTCTTCGTCAAACCTAGCCTGCTCTCTGTTGGCCGCCTCCGTACCACTTTTGAGTATTTCCTGCAATTTGGTTTCGTAGTCTGATTGATAAAAGGTAGTTGCCCGTATCCTTCTCGCAGTTTCACATGCACTCAGTGCCGTAATGCCAAAGTGAGTTCGTTCATGGTCCAGCACCCTGGGGTTGGTCCCGTCTATCTTAAACCAAGATCCCGATTTGCTGAAATAAGGCGTCAGCACTACATTCAGCACAATTTGCCCGTTCTGTGTCTCTCCAGATGATTCCATCCCTACCCCACTCAGCGTCGCAGCCATCTCTATTTTGTCCGGCTCCGGCTTCCCTTCAAAATCACTGATGATGAGCGCCCTGTTTTTATTATACACAATGCAGTTAGGCTTATTGATCGTCTTTCCTATTGTTACAATCATCTTTACCTCCTGCGTCACAGGCACCTTTTCTTTGTTCTGCTGCCACCAGGTATCAAACCGCTTCAGATTACTTTCAAGCGTTTTCACCATAAACTCTTGCACAAATGCCATCGGGTCTTCCTCAGTCTGTTTCTGCCCCTTCCCACTGTATTCAATTAACTTTCTGTCTCCTGCATAAAACGCAAAAACTATTTCGGCATCTTCTGCCCACTCATTGCCTTTCCTGCTGATATTAAAATTCACCTTGACGATGTGAATATCTATTGGCTGGTTCTGTATGTTCTGATGAACACTTCTCTGTATAAACTCCCTGAGCGACGACTGCAGCATTCTATCCATTACTATCGGCTCTGTTTTGCCGCCGGTGCCTATACTGCCTATATTCTCCTTATTCTTCCTGTCGTCAATAACTTCATCCACATGAAAATACAACGGCCTGAAAACGACAACCTGTTGTTTTAGCTGCACCGCTCTTTGTGCATGGGCATGGGCCACCTGCAAAAAAGCAAAAAAGAAAAATACAGGCCGGAGGGTCTTCATCATAGTCAGCATATTATTTGTAAATATAAAGATAAGTGAAGCTGGTTGTTCATTTAAAATTATTACCGCAAAGTGTATTAACTTTATATGCCTGAATTTAACAGAACTAAAGCAGCAATAGATGCAAACAGCCTACATAGTTGGTGGATACCGGACAGCAGTCACAAAGTCAAAACGCGGAGGGTTTAGGTTTGTAAGGCCCGACGACCTTGCAGTAAAAGTTATACAGGGGCTGCTGGCAGGCATCCCCCAGCTGGATCCTCAGCTGATAGACGATGTAATTGTAGGCAATGCCGTTCCTGAGGCTGAGCAGGGCCTGCAGGTGGGGCGGATAATAGCCAACAGGGCCGTTGGTGAGTCTGCCGCAGGATTTACAATAAACCGGTATTGCGGATCCGGGCTGGAAGCCATTGCAATAGCCACAGCCAAAATACAGAACGGCATGGCCAGCTGCATCATTGCAGGAGGTACTGAAAGCATGAGCCTAGTGCCCACCGCAGGCTGGCGCACCGTACCCAATTACGAATACACTACTGATAACGGCGATTACTACTTGAGCATGGGCCTGACTGCCGAGCAGGTTGCTGCAGATTTTAAGATATCCCGTCAGGCACAGGATGAGTTTTCTTACCGCTCACACCAGAAAGCACTGAACGCAATCAAAGAAGGTTATTTTAAAGAAGGCATTCTTCCGGTTACAGTGAAGGAGGTTTATCTGAACGAACTCAATAAGAAAGCAGAAAGAGAACTGGTTATTGATACTGACGAAGGGCCGAGAGCAGATACGACTCTGGAAGCGCTGGGCAAATTGCCCGCAGTTTTTGCTCAGGGAGGATCGGTTACCGCCGGCAATTCTTCACAGACATCAGATGGTGCGGCATTTACAATCGTCATGAGCGAACAACTCATGAACCAACTTGGCTTGAAGCCGATGGGTCGCCTTATCAATTGCGCCAGCGCAGGTGTCGACCCAAGAATAATGGGTATTGGTCCTGTAAAAGCGGTACCAAAGGTGTTGAAACAAGCTGCTATGACATTGAATGACATTGACCTGATTGAGCTCAACGAGGCTTTTGCATCTCAGTCGTTAGCAGTTATTGCCGGATTGGGTCTTAACCCGGAAATCGTAAACATAAACGGAGGTGCGATCTCCCTTGGCCATCCGTTGGGCTGCACTGGTGCCAAACTCACCATACAGCTACTCAGCGACCTCAAACGGCTCAATAAAAAATACGGGATCGTTACAGCCTGCATTGGCGGTGGGCAAGGAATAGCCGGTATCATTGAGCGATACTGACGACGATAAACTTACACTAGCTGTAAAGCAAAAACACCCCGCACTTTCGTACGGGGCGTTTCTTTATTGATGAGCTTCCCAATGTTGATTAGTTAACCGGTGCCACTGTAACTGGCGCAGTAACTGCGGCAGCCTTTACTTCTGTTTTGACAGGAGCAGTAGCATGGCCTTTATCCTTGCTGATGGTTGCAATGGTTGGTGCTATTACCAGCGACACAATAGACATCAGTTTAATCAGGATGTTCATTGAAGGGCCTGAAGTATCTTTAAACGGATCACCTACGGTATCACCGGTTACAGATGCTTTGTGTGGTTCAGATTTCTTGTAGAAAATCTCACCGTTAATTTCAACACCCTTTTCAAAAGATTTTTTAGCGTTATCCCATGCACCACCGGCATTGTTCTGGAACATACCCATAAGTACACCGCTCACTGTAGCACCTGCAAGGAAACCACCCAGTGCCTCAGCACCAAGGCCAGGCATAAAACCAATAACCAGCGGAGAGATAATTGCAATAGCACCCGGAGCCACCATCTTACGGATAGATGCCTGAGTAGAAATAGCCACACATTTATCATACTCTGGTTTTCCGGTACCTTCCATAATTCCAGGTATAGTACGGAACTGGCGGCGAACTTCTTCCACCATCGACATGGCCGCTTCACCTACCGCGCGGATAGCCAGAGAAGAGAAGATAAAAGGTATCATACCACCCACAAACAGGCAGGCCAGTACGTTTGCTTTGTAAATATCAATACCCTGAATTCCAGCCACACCCACAAACGCTGCAAACAACGCCAGTGCTGTAAGAGCAGCAGAAGCTATCGCAAAACCTTTACCTGTAGCAGCCGTAGTGTTACCCACAGCATCAAGAATATCCGTACGCTCACGCACTTCTTTAGGCAGTTCACTCATTTCAGCAATTCCACCGGCATTATCTGCTATCGGGCCAAAGGCATCAATAGCCAACTGCATGGCAGTTGTAGCCATCATTCCCGCTGCAGCTATCGCCACACCGTAAAGCCCTGCGCATACATATGAACCCCAGATACCACCTGCGAGCACAATGATTGGCAATGTAGTTGATTCCATACCTATCGCCAGGCCGCCAATGATGTTGGTAGCATGGCCGGTAGATGACTGCCTGATGATGCTAAGTACAGGGCGCTTGCCCATTGCAGTATAATACTCAGTGATCATACTCATAAGAGTACCTACAGCAAGGCCTACCAAAATAGCACCGAAAACACCGCCCCTTGTAAATTCATGCCCGCGCAGGCTCATATTTTCAGGCAGTATATTATTTACCATGAAATAACTCACTACAGCAGTCAGCACAATTGATCCCCAGTTACCCAGGTTCAGCGCCTTCTGTACAGCAGCAGTGCTGTTTCCTACACTATCTGATATTCTCACAAACAAAGTGCCTATTATTGACAGAACTATACCAACACCTGCTATCAGCATGGGCAGCAGAATTGGGGCCAAACCTCCGTAATTATCACCTGACATTGATGTAGTTTCACGGCCCAGCACCATCGTTGCCAGTACAGTAGCTACATAAGATCCAAAAAGGTCTGCACCCATACCTGCTACGTCACCCACGTTGTCACCCACGTTATCTGCAATAGTTGCAGGGTTGCGCGGGTCATCCTCTGGTATACCGGCTTCTACCTTACCTACCAGGTCAGCGCCTACGTCAGCTGCCTTGGTGTAGATACCACCACCCACACGGGCAAACAATGCAATACTCTCTGCACCCAGAGAAAACCCTGTCAGCACTTCAATGGCTTTTTCCATTTCCTCAGGTGTGCCGTTAGGGGCAAAAATCATTTTAAGCAGAATAAACAAACTGCCCAGGCCCAGCACAGCAAGGCCGGCAACGCCAAGGCCCATTACAGAGCCGCCACCGAAAGAAACATTCAGTGCTTTTGACAAACTTGTTTTCGCTGCTTCCGCTGTACGAACGTTTGCCTTGGTTGCAATACGCATACCAATAAAACCAGCCAGCGCACTAAAGAATGCACCAATCACAAATGCACCTGCAATCATCGGGCTCGACTTAGGGTTGGAGTATCCCATAAAAGCCAGCAGCAAACCTGCGATAATCACGAAATAGGTCAGAATTTTGTACTCCGCCTTCAGAAACGCCATCGCACCTTCAGCAATGTACTTTGCGATCTCTTTCATTCGATCACTTCCCGCATTCTGTTTGGAAACCCAGCCACTCTTCAAGAATGTGTACAATAAAGCCAGGATGCCAAATCCCGGGACGAGATAAAAAAGATAGTTCATGTATGTGTTTTTGTTAAAATTTAAGTGTGCAAAGATAAACGATTGGGCTTAAAATTCACAAACAATATACAACCATTTTATGCCGTTAAACATTACTATTTAAAATTCAACCATTTGTTCTCCAAGCCCGCTTTGCCAATTTCCTTTTTATGATTGAATAATTAGTTTACCTTGCATAGTTAAAATAACTTATCCATCCCGATGTCCGGTAAATTCTGGCGAATTCTGATAGTTGTGATAATAGTACTGCTGGCCGGGTCTGTAGCTGCCGTCAATTATGTCGTCAATACTGCTACTGAGAAACAACTGTATTCCGACATAAACGCAATTCCTAAAAATAAGGTCGGCCTGCTATTGGGTACGGCCAAGTATCAGGACAAGGCACGCCATCTCATTAATCCATACTATCAAAACAGGATTGATGCCGCTGTTGCGCTATACATGGCTGGTAAGATAGACTTTATTATTGTCAGCGGCGACAACAGTTCTGCCTTCTACAACGAGCCGGCACTTATGAAAGAAGACCTGATAGCTAAAGGAGTCCCCGAAAAAAGAATTTATATGGATAATGCCGGGTTCAGGACACTCGACAGCATTCTGCGCTGCAGGGATATTTTCGGCGAAGACCACATAACCATAATTTCCCAGTCATTCCACAACCAGCGTGCGGTATTCATTGCCAACCATAAAAATGTCACCGCTGTGGCATTCAACGCCGCAAACGGTGATTCTTTCTGGGACGAGATATCCCGTGAAAAATTAGCACGTGTAAAAATGGTATTCGACCTGATACTCAATAAACAGGCTAAGTTCTATGGCGATAGAATAGAGATTAAATGATATTCGCTGGATATCATTACGCTACCCCACTACCCTATGCCGTTTAAATTCTTTGTTCCGGTCAAACAGAAAGCGGTAGGTACTTAAAACCCTGCTTCTCGTGGTGCCCAGACTTTCAGAGATATTGATCATCTTCGGGTTAAAATCACCTATCCACTGCATCTCATATTCATCATAGCTGGCCATAGGCTGTATCACCTTTGCGCCTTCTACAATAATATATGCGTCCACGCCCTTTCCCTGAAATTCTGGAATGATACCAAAAACCAATCCCACAAACCGGCTGCACTTCCCAAATTTCTTGAGCCATAAAAACTTAAGTTTCTGCAGCAATCCAAATTGCCCGTTCAGATGCTTAAAATACTGGTTCAGGTCCGGCAAGTTTATCCAGATGGCTATGGGCTCATCTTTATAATAGGCATACCAGATCAGGTGTTCATCCATCACCGGCTTCATCATCGTAAACATCTTCTGCACCTGCTTCAGCTCCAGCGTCTTCCCTCCCCCATGCCCCGACCATGCCTTATTATAGACGTAATGGAAATCTTTGGCAAATTTCTCCAACTGGCCCTTGTCAATTGTACGGGCACTATAGTTGCGGTCTTCAGCTATTTTGGCATGGCGCTCATAAAACTTACTATCCAGCTTGTCGGTCACCTTCATCCCAAAACATATCTGGTTGAAGTAAACCTGAAAACCATAGTTCTCAAACAACTGCACATAGTACGGCGGATTGTAGTTCATACAGTACAGCGGTGGCGTATATCCCTGCACCAGCAACCCCCACCACTTATCGCGCTCCCCAAAATTGATCGGGCCATCCATCGCTTCCATTCCCTTCTCCTTCAGCCATTCCCTGCAGTAGTCAAACATAAAGTTGGCCGCCTTCTGGTCATTGATACACTCAAAAAAACCAATACCACCGGTTGGCTGCTCCTCCTTGTACTGGCGGTTTACAAAAGCAGCGATCCTGCCTATTATTTTGTTCGAATCATCTTTCAATAACCACCTCTTACACTCTCCTCGCTTAAAGAACTTATTCTTTTCCGTATCAAACACCTCAGCGATATCCTTATCCAGCGGCCTGATCCACATAGGATCATCCCTGTAAATGTCAATTGCCAATTGTAAAAACGCCTGTTTGTCGGCTTCACTTACTACTTCATGCATCTGCATACCACAAAATTAATTGATTGGGAGATAAGTAGCACAGGCTGAGGTTCACAGTATTATCCCCAAATTGCACATCGAACTGTTTTTTAAATCCCCATATCCTCAAAACACAAATGGTGACCCAAAGCCACCATTTGCATTATTATTCCATTTATCTTACCAACTACAATTCACAATTCCCCAATTCCTAATTCCTAATTCCACACCCCACATTGCCGAATTGCCACATTCCCAAATTATCGAATTGCCACATTGCCGAATTACAAAACTACCACCTCCTTCTCTGGTTACCATTATGCCTCGGCGCTCCTCCGGTAACAGCATTTGGGCGGTGTACAATCTCTTTGTTTTTAGGCGGATTAATTTTCACCTGCCCTGCAGCTGCCAAAGGATAGGGATGGTTTTCTATAACCGGAATATTCTGGGCGGTCACCTTCAGAATGTTCCGCCAGTCAGCCATCTCCTCACCGTCACAAAACGACATCGCCGTTCCGCTGGCACCCGCCCTTCCGGTTCTGCCTATTCGGTGCACATATGTTTCAGGCACCTCAGGTATCTCATAATTGATCACATGGCTCAGCATATCCACATCAATGCCTCTGGCGGCAATGTCCGTAGCTACCAGCACACTGATACGTCCATCCTTAAAGTTGGTAAGAGCCCGCTGCCTGGCATTTTGGCTCTTATTGCCATGTATAGCTTCTGCAGTGATATTCACCTTGTGCAGGTCCTTTACCACCTTGTCTGCGCCATGCTTTGTTCGGGTAAATACCAGCACCCTGGTTATCGAAGCATCGTTCAGCACATAGTGCAGTAGTTGCCTTTTATCCTTCTTATCTACAAAATACACCGACTGCCCCACAAGTTCAGCAGTTGTGGCCGGCGGAGTTACCGCCACCATTTCAGGCTTAACAAGTATCGTGTTTGCCAGCTTTTGTATTTCCGGTGGCATTGTAGCACTGAAAAACAAAGTCTGCCTTTTCTGCGGCAATTTGGCAACCACCCGCTTCACATCATGTATAAAGCCCATATCCAGCATCCTGTCTGCCTCATCCAGTACAAAAATACCGATATCGTTCAGGTGTATATACCCCTGGCTCATCAGGTCCAGCAATCTGCCCGGAGTGGCTACTAATATATCTATACCCCTGTTCAGCGCCTGTACCTGAGCGCCCTGTGGTACGCCGCCAAAAATTACAGCGTACCTCTGCTTCAGGTTACGTCCATATGCCGTAAAGCTCTCTCCTATCTGAATAGCTAGTTCCCTCGTTGGTGTAAGTATCAGTACTTTTATACGTTTGGGTGCCTTTTCCGCATGTTGGGCATCTAATAACTGAAGAATCGGAATTGCAAATGCCGCTGTCTTGCCCGTGCCTGTCTGGGCACAGCCCAAAAGGTCTTTCTGAGCCAATACTATAGGTATGGCTTTTTCCTGGATTGGAGTAGGTACTTTATACCCCTCCGTCTCAAGCGCCTGTAATATGGGCGCAATGAGGTTTAACTCATTAAATGTCATTTACTATTTTTAAATGTAAAAAATTAACTGCCTGTAACCTTTTCCCGGATGGTACCGGGAGGAAAAGGTGTGTATCACAAGCCCACATTCCGCGGAATGCTATTTATTAAAGATTGGAAACACGCGTTATTGACGCAAATGTACGGATTATTATATTGCCGGCAAAATTTATATAAATTCGACCGCTTCTGCTGTTATTCTACTACAAGCCGCCACGTATATATTGTTTCGTCAGACTTAAGTGAAACAAGGTATACTCCACTGGTTAGCTGGCTCAGGTCAGCCCGGGTTTCACCATTCTGCTTGTCTATCTTTACCGTATTATTATATACCGAACGTCCGGTCACATCAGCAATATTTACCACAGCATTACCCAAAGTAAGTTCGTTCCAGCTGATGGTCACCACTCCCGATGCCGGATTAGGGAATAAGGAAACGTTTCCTTCAACTGCAACACCGCTTATACCGCTCACCGCTATAGGAGTTATTACCCTTGAATTGGTATACTGCTTGAAATCAATGCCCGTTACTGTGTCTGCTCCTCCGGCCAGGCTCACTGCCCTCGATGGTACCGTATTAAACGAAAATGCCTCAGGGAACACAATATAGTCGCCTTCCGCTAAATCACTGAAGTAGTACTTGCCATCAGCATCGGTATACGTATAAGTAAGTATAATATTAGTTACTGCGTCTTTCAGATAAACTGCAACACCCGGAGATGGAACATCACCACTTGTTCCCTTTCCCGCTCCTGAACTGATCAACCCGCCAATAAATCCCGGGCCGGGAGGTACAATGCCATAAATCATATTTATATGCATGGTATCTGTTGCATTGGCATGAAACCTGCTGGCAGCCATATACCAATATGGTGTAGACAGGCTATAGGTAGGAATGTATCCGCTGGCACCCGTTACGCCACCCAGCAACTTAGCTTTTACCAGATAGTCTCCGGCTGGCTTATCCATAAACTCAAAATATGGAGTACCACCGTCCATACATGTCAGAACAGAATCTGTGGCAATTATAGAACTGTCTGAACTGTTGAACTGTATCAGCCAAACCTTAAATACATCTGTAGATGTTCCGGTATAGGAAATATATCCCGAAATTCTGTTTCCGTCAATAGTAGTTAAAGCTGTATCCGAACAGCCATTTATGTCAGTACCCGTTACGGTATATACAGTTGTTATCATAGGGTGTGCTGTAACCGCACCACAGCCCGGACAATTGATTCCCGTAAGAGGTAACCACGAATAAGCCATTGCTCCTGAGGCAGTTATAGAAGTATTACCTCCGCAGCTCATAGGCGCAGATACAGCAGAAACACTCGGCAGCGAATTTACCGTAAGCGACCTAACGGTAAGGCAACCCTGCAATGTATAACTAACCGTAGAAACTCCGGCAGCCAACCCCATTAGTACCCCGGTAGCCGGGCCAATAGATGCCACAACGGCTACAGCCGGATTACTTGTACCCCACACACCACCCGGAGTACCGGTCAGGTGAGTGCTTGTGCCCTTGCATATCATGGTATCACCGGAAATACTTGGTTCTGGCAACACGGCCATCGTTGTTGTAGCAGCAACCACAGCAGGTACGGCACATAACACGCTGCTTGTCAATGCAATAGTCACAGCATCACCGTTATTAGGGGTATAACTATAAGAAGCCCCTGTTCCCACAGGCACACCATTCACATTCCACACATATGATGGCGTACTTCCCCCATTCACAGGTGTAGCGGTATAAGAAACCAAAGTTCCCGAACAAACTGTATCGTTTGGTCCGACGGACACAGCAACTGCCGGTGAAACAGTAGCCGTAATCGTAACATTTGCTCCGCCAGTCATAGGTTGTATACAGCCGGTACCATCATTTCTTGCTGTTACACTGTACAGCCCTGCGCCCACTTGTAAACCAAAATCCAATATTCCGCCAGTACCAGCAATTGTATCTACGGCAGACACACCGGAATTCAATATATAAGATATGCCCGGTACTGAGCCATTTAAACCTACATGAACTCCTGCTCCGCCTGCACAGTAATTGCCACCTCCCGTTACCAGATACGCAGCAGGCAAAGCATTTATACCTACTGTTGCACTGCCAATCATATTATTGGTGCAACCAGAGATCGAGTATGTTGCCAGCACAGTATATACTCCTGGGGCTGTTTGTGCGCCAAAGTCAAGTACACTGCCTGAGCCTGCTGTTGCAGTTCCAACTAAAACACCCCCTCTATAGAGTGTATAATTTACTCCAACAGCCGATCCGGTAAGGCCTACATGAACACCTGCACCACCCGAACAGAAGTTACCTCCACCTGTCACAGTGTAAAGCGCAGGTAACGGATTAATATTTACAACTGCCGCACCACTCATAGTTGCCGAACAGCCTGTCGTGTTATTTGTTGCTTTAATTGTATATGTACCGGCTACAGTTCTTTGCCCGTAGTCAAGCATTGCCCCGGTGCCCGCTAGTGTATATACCAAAGATGTATCTCTGTATAATTTATATGTAACTCCTGTCTGCGAATTGCCTAAACCGATTGGCACACCTGCTCCGCCAGAACAATAGTTGCCACCACCGGTAACAGAAAATACTACAGGTGCCGGTGTAACAGTAACAGGTATTGTTCCTGTCATCGTGTTTTTACAACCGGTCACATTATTTGTAGCCTCAACAGTATAGCCCCCCCCTGCTACCTGATAGCCAAAATCAAGCATCGCCCCGGTACCCGGATAGGGTAAACCTGCCGGCAAGCTTCCGTTCTTTAATTGATAACTGATTCCCGTTTCAGAACCAGATAGGCGGATATCAATGCCTGTACCACCCGCACAAAAGCTACTTCCACTGCTGGTAACCGTATGTAGCGGTGGCAGCGGATTCACTGTCACAGTAGTACTCCCTGTCATATTTTGTGAACAATGTGTCACGGCATTGGTAGCAACAACTGTGTACGTTCCTGAATAACTGCATACTCCAAAATCAATAGAAGACCCAATTCCGTTAATCGGGCTGCCGTAGGAAGTAGATCCGCTAAATAATTGATATTGAACGCCAATTTCAGTGTTACTTAAACCAATATGTGGTGCCGTACTGCCCATGCAATAAGCTCCACCACCCGTCAACGAATAAACTGCCGGCAACGGATTGATTGTAATAGTAACTGGGCCTGTCATATTATTAGCGCAGGTTGTGATCGGGTCTGTGGCCTTAACTGTATAAGTCCCTCCGCCGGTGAATAGCCCAAAGTCCAGCGGAGCCCCCGTACCAGTCATTGCACTTCCCACAGCCAGCGATCCCTGAAACACCTGATACTGTACACCCGTCACCGAACCGCTCAGGCCAATATGAAAACCAGTTCCTCCAGCACAAACTGGCGTTGTCGGCCCGGTAACAGAAAAAGTGTTGGGTAACGGGCTGATACTCACATTAACACTTCCGTTCATGTTTTTTGTACAACCCGTCGTTAAATTAGTTCCTACAACAGTATATGTACCGGCTATTGTTTGTGTCCCAAAATCAATTGATAAGCCCGTGCCGGCCACAGCTGCACCAACGGCAACTCCATTGGCATATAGCTGATACATAATACCCGTTTGCGACATACTCAGGCTCACATGTGTTCCTGTTCCTCCGGGACAATAGCCTCCCCCACCAGTTACATTATACACCAGCGGCAGAGGATTCGTCCCTACTGTTATACTGCCAATGGCCTTAACGCAACCAGTTAAAGTATTTGTAGCCATGAGTGTATAAGCGCCAACTGAAGTAAAAATTCCAAAGCTAAGGGCACTTCCGGTGCCTGTTAAAGCTGATCCGGCCGGAAATCCACCGAAATACATCTGGTAAGATATCCCACTCTGAGAGCCTGACAGGTTTATCGGTAGCCCTGTACCACCTGCACAATACATACCACCACCTGTAAGGGAATAAGAATAAGGTAGCGGATTTACAGAAATCGATTTAGTAGTAAAACAACCTGTACCTGTTGAGTAAGTAATATTGCATGTTCCGGAAACAACACCACTCACCATACCTGTGGTACCCACTGTAGCTATACTGGGATTGCTGCTGCTCCATATTCCCCCCGGACTGGCGTCCGAAAGTGTAATTCCCGCCCCCACGCATACAGACGATGCACCTGTAATAGCTGATGGTGTTGCATTCACTGTCACAGCAGTACTTGCACTGCACCCTGTGCCTAGCGTATAATAAATTGTTGCAACGCCAGCCCAGTGGCCAGTAGCAATACCAGACACTGAACCAATTGAGATAACGCCCGGACTGCTGCTGCTCCAGGTACCACCTAAAGTAGAGTTTGTTAAGTTGGTTGAGTTTCCAGCACATATAGAAGTAGTTCCATATATCGGTGATGGCGCTGCGTTAACGGTTACCATTAAAGTAGCCGTTGTACCATTTGTATAGCTGATCGTTGTATACCCCGGGCTCAATGCTGTAACATTCCCTAACGGGTCAATAGATGCAACCGAAGGCACACTGCTCGACCAAATTCCACCTGCCGGGCTGCCCGAGAGTATACTTACCGCTCCGGCACATATAGCTGGTGACCCGGTGATAGTTGGACTTTGCGCCCCGGATCTTAAACTTAGTAGTAATAGTAAAATGGCAATAGTTATCCGTCTCATCGGTTCTCTCTTTAAGTTGATAAAACACAATTGTATGTTATCGAATTGTTGTTTTACACACCTTCCCATATATAAGGCGTATAAATCACAACAATTGTTAGTACCTCTATTCATATTTATTTATAACACAAGTAATATCACAAAATCAAATTCAATATTATTTCCTAATAATCCATCTTTACTATTTTCATCGCCTTCACCTTTACGCCATCCGCATCATAGAGATGCAGCATATATACACCCGCCGGAAAATCTGAAATATCCAGAACACCGTTATCTATTTTGAGTTCAACACACTTTCCATCAGTGCACAATATTTTGACTGTCAAATAATTACACCATTTTACATTAAGTAATGATTTAGATGGATTTGGATAAACTTCAATTTCGTTTACGTTACAGGCAGCATAATGCAGTGATAACGATGTGGTGTCACAGCCATATTGGTTTTCTACCCTCACCGAATAATCACCTTCATTTTGTACAACAAATGTGTCGTAGGCTGCATCTGGGATACCAGCCCCGTTAAACAGCCATTCATATACAGAGTACCCGGATGCAACTGATATTACATTTTTATTATATACAATTACTGGCATAGTCGGCCTAGGTACTACTGTTATCTTCACTGAGTCAACTGCAATACCACACGAATTGTCATAACTATATGAAATGATATCGTATCCTGATGATACCCCAACAATCATTCCATTGGACAAAATAGCATTACCGTTGGCAAACTGCCATTGCCCACCCGCTGGTATTCCAGTAGCGGCTATCGCACCTCCGGCACATATAGTATCCTTGGCCAGGCCTATTTGTGAAGTTGGAAACGGAATTACTGAGACTGGATAGGTGGCTCTGTTCACACAGGTACCATCGTCCACTGTATAAACAATAGTATCAGCCCCCGGGCTGTTAGCAATTACAAATCCGGTTCCCGAAATACTTACTACATTATTTTTAGCAATCCAGGTTCCGCCGGGCACAGAATCTGTCAGAAAAGCAACATCACCTATGCAGTAAAGCGAGTCTCCATTTATCTTACCTGCATTAGGCAAGGCATAAACCGTCAGGTCTTTTCTGGAAAACACCGATCCACAGGAATTGGTAATTGTATACTTTATAGTAACATTTCCGGCGGACTGCCCTGTTACCAGCCCTCCCCTTACAATTGCATTCAGGTTGCTGGCAGCCCAAACTCCTCCCGATGAATCGGCAACCAGTAAAACCGACGCACCAACACATAATTCAGACGGGCCGTTTATAGCTCCGGCAAAATCAAGCCGCCTGTCTATATTAAAAAAAATAGTTGTAAGATTAGAATCTACCCCATTTTTCACAATTACCGTCATTGTATCCAGGCCCACATATCCAATATCTGGCGTATAGAACAGGCCAGACGGGACTATTTGCCCGCCGGAAGATATTGTCGAATAATTGACCGAAAACACTCCATGATTCGGTGGATACAGAATACTCCATGTGTCGGCTTTGCCTGTTGTCTGATCCCGTATTGCAAGAAAAGAATCTATCTGCGTCGAAAGGTCCTGGCATATGTGATAATTCTGATAGCGGCCTCTGCTGAAGTACAGGACTTTGTGGTACTCCCTGACACGGAAATTTTCAAAATCAACAAAATAGAGCCTGCCGCTGTCTCCGCAAACTACCGAGGTTGGCTGGTTAAGCGCGGCAGCAGTTGCAGCAATATCCTCACCATTGTAGCCCCCAGCCCCGGTCCCGGCTATTGTTCTGATAATCCCGGCAGTATCCACCTTCCTGATTCTATTATTGAAAATATCAGCTATGTATAAATTCCTGCTATTATCAACTGAGATGCCCATTGGCTGATTAAGCCTGGCCAGAGTGGCAGGCCCGTTATCTCCGCTATATCCATAAGTGCCGGTGCCGGCTACCGTGGTAATAATACCTGATGGGCTCACCTTTCGAATACAACTGTTACCGCTGTATAGCACATCTCCACCGTCACTGATGTACAGGTTGCCTGTTTCATCGGCTGCCAACCCCCAAATCTGGCTCATTTCCGCATCTGTTGCTGGCCCGCCGTCACCTGTATAGCCAAAATTTGTACCCTTTCCTGCATATGTCGTTATGATGCCTGATGGAGATATCTTCCGCACATTATGCGAATCCTGATCGCCCACATATACATTTCCAAGGTTATCAGTAGCTATTCCCATAGGCCGTTTAAAAGTAGCATTGGTGGCAGGCCCTCCGTCTCCGCTATACCCTTGCACTCCGGTTCCTGCAAACGTCGTGATGATGCCAGAAGTATTCACCTTCCTAACTCGGTAATTCAGCTGGTCGGTGATATAAAGGTTGCCTGCTGCATCAAAAGCTATCCCCCAGTTTGCATGCAGGTGCGCATCTGTCGCGGGGCCTCCATCGTGCAGATTATTATCACCGGTTCCGTTACCCGCCACCGTTGTAATGATTCCTGTACTGACATTGATTTTCCTGACTCGGTTACTCAGCTGGTCACAGAAGTACACATTCCCTGCGGCATCCAGTGCTATCTCTCCCGATTTGTTAATGGAAGCTGCCGTGGCTGGCCCATTGTCCCCGGCATATAAATTGAAACCATTCCCCGCGGCTGTAGTGATTACCTGCCCCCTCAAATTTTGAGAACAAAGTGCAGTAATAGCCAGACAAAGCACCAGGGATAGGTGGCATTTCATACCTCTATTTTAGCTGTTTTTCTTGACTTTTCCTAGATTTCTGTTTTATTTCAGATGTGTAGCTTCAAGGGATACCATTCATGATCTCATACCCAAGCCTGTAGATAAGAATAACCCCTCTGCTGCAATGAGCGATGAGGGGTTATCAAATTTTTGAGAAAGGGATAGATAGGGCTCGTAATAATTGTAGGGTTTATTTGAGTTTATAGCCAATTGATATTCTTAGATAGGGTGCTGATAGGGAAGAATTTATATCGTAACCTGCTTTAATATCTGACTTACCAGAACTTTGCTGCAGCAATGCATCAAATAGCCACCTTTTATGATAAGCATATGTAAATCCAATCATATACCCCGCTTGCAACTCATGGATAGTGCTGTTTATGCTTGCATTATGTTCATTTTTGTAAACTCCGTAATCGGTTCCCGTATAAGTAAAGCCAGGCAATACCGGGCTTCCGATCGGCATCTCTGTAGTTACGATTGTATCATTATAAGAGCGGGTCAATCCCTTTACGGTAAACGTTTGTTCTGTAATGGCATTAGGTTTGCACCAAACCAGGTTCAGGCCACCATAAACTGAAAAATGCTTATCTATATTGAATTTAAGCAATATAGGCAGTTCATATTGCATTGAAGTACCACCTATCTTGTTTGATTTTACGATAGAGTCATGCGACTGTGAGTAAGTGTAGGCAGAAACAAATTTCGGATACCTGTTCGGGCCTATCACGATTGTCTGATCATCAACGCTGTTCAGCACTGCTTTACCGTCTTCGTTAACTAAATAATAGTTTTGAGGTGTGCCGATTTGCTTATCACTAAGTGAAGTATACTTTAGTGCAGGCTGTAACATAACAGCAAACCTGGGTGAAATATTAAACTGCAGGTAGGGCGCAACCACAGCCTTTTGAGCAGCATCAGCAGAAAATCCCCCTTCATAGCCCACCTTCACACCGGTTTCAAACCGTGGGAAGATGGAGCTTTTTTTTGCTTTGCTGTTTTTAGCAGCAACTGATGGGGTTTTGGCAATCTCCTTTTTAACAGGAGTAGTTGCACTCTTTACGACTGATAGGGTCGTATTGGGGCTGGCATTTGTATTTTGATCATTATTAGTTTCTTCTCCGGGTTCCGGTTTCGAGTAGTTCGTTTGGGCATGATATATATTGTCAGCCGTGCCTGTGCTAACAGCTGGTTTCACCGATTCTTCGTTTTTATGGGTTACGTTTGACTTCGCATATACGCTCCTAACAGGCGTGATTTTCATGCCAGTTTTCCCGCCAGTTTTCAGCATTTTACCGCTTTGTAATGCCAGTTGCGTGTTATGTAGGTTGGTCCGTTGCGCTGTTTTCGCATTATTGTCCTGCCTATCACTGCCGGCTTCAGTCTGTGTGGGTATTGCGCTCACACTTGCCTCTTTCGTACCTGCCTCTTTATTATTAGTTGGCTTTGTATCCGCCGCAGGCACTGCCTGCAGATTGTCACCCGTAATGTTCCGGCTCACCTCTGCGCCGGCCACTACTGCTGAATTATTGTCAGTTTCCTGGTTCAGGTACTTCTTGCCTACTGATACTCCCAGAAATACAATTACTGAAATGACAGTAAGATGCCATACCCATTTATAACTTACGGCAGGTACTGGCCCCAGCCCGTCAAGCCTGCCCTCAAGCTGCTCCCACACATCGGGAGGAGGTGTCTCCCGGTAATTGCCCAACTTCTCTCTGAAAAAGTTGTCAATATGTTTTCTGTAATTACCCATAGCTTTCGCTTTATTTCAAAATCTGGTTAATCTTTTCCTTTAATCTCCGTCTGGCATCATTTAAATGCCACCGGCAATTGTTCTGCTTGATATCCAGCAACTTGGCAATCTCCTTGTGCGAATAATTTTCAAATACAAACAGATTGAAAACTTCTTTTTGCGCATCAGGCAGCGTATCTATTATTTTTAGCAGTTCCTTGTGCGACAATCCTTCAACCTGATCACTTTCTATATACGCATCATCTTCTTCCACTTCCTTTATCAGCACATTCCTTTCATTCCTCCTGAAGTAGTCCGTAACGGTATGAACTACAATCCGCCGCATCCACCCTTCAAAAGATCCCTGGAACGAATACTGTCCCAGATCCCGGAATATTTTAAAAAACGCGTCATTGAGTATTTCCTTGGCCGCTGGTTCGTTATTGAAAACAAACTTTTTTACTATACCATAAGCTTCAGGTGAGTAACGGTCGTACAGCTTTTTCTGAGCGCTTCTCGATTGTCCAAGGCAATCATTTATCAGCATACTGAGCTCATCCGGCGCAGACGAACGTTTTTCTGATGCAGAAAAATGATTATTTACTTGTATAGTTTTAGACAATGCGCTGTTCAAATTTTGTTTATTCTACAGTTCATTTAATAATCATTTCCCTAAACACACCTCCGCTGTATTAAAATAGGCGTTCCATTTGCTGAAAATGTTAGAATTTCTGTGGAATATTTTTATAAAATATGCAATAATATTAAAATAAAACCAATCGCAGGCCTGTTTCACAGTAAAACAACTTGCAAAGCCTGCTCGGGCTTACTTAATTACTGATAGAGCCAACCATAGCTGACAAAGGCAATTTATTTGGTGTAGCCAAACAGCAGAATAACCAAATGAATCAAATAAATATCATACACTCAACCAAAACTACTTACGCTGTTGAGTGTTTCCGGCAGCCAGAACACCCAATGCCGCCTGTAACCCCTGCTGCGCTCTCGCATAGTCTGGCTTAACCCTTAGTGCCATCCGCCAGGCGTCAACTGCCTCCTGATATTGCCTGTTTGAATAATATGCACCACCCAGATTATACCACAGGTCTGCATTCGAAGAATCTATGGTTATACCTTTTTTGAATTCAGCTATAGCCTCCGGGAATCTGCCTACCTTGCCATAACGCTCCCAACCGCTCTTGTTGTAGTCATCCCCTATCAGCTTATATATCCCGGGCAGTGTAGGATAAGAGGGATAACGCCTTTTTACCGAATCCAGGTTAGCCTTGGCATAGTCCATTTCTCCAAGTTTATAATAAGCAATGCCCCTGTTCATATAAGAAGCAACCATATCAGGGTGTATCGCCAGCGCATGATCCAGCAACTTCAGTGCTTTGTGCAGCACTTCAGTTCTGGCAGCCCCCTCCTTGCTGTCTGCCTGGGTTATATAGGCTGCCGCCACATTTGCACAAACCAGTACGCTGTTAGGCACAGTATTGATATCTGCCTCAAACAGAGTAGCATCGTTTTTCCAGTCTGCGTTGCGGCTGATGGTCTTAATCCCCGCCAATATTGTTACCACACCTAAAATTCCTGCCAGCACCCTAATACCACTTTCCTCAGGCTGCAGTTTTTTCGTTCCTGTTACCAGAAAATAAGCCACAGCAATGGCAAAACCCACCGACGAATGGTATATA
The DNA here is from genome assembly GCA_900299255.1 of Sphingobacteriales bacterium. Classification (GTDB taxonomy): domain Bacteria; phylum Bacteroidota; class Bacteroidia; order Chitinophagales; family Chitinophagaceae; genus Nemorincola. The sequence continues at coordinate 31,223 of OMJB01000059.1, read as the reverse complement.
AGGCGCTCGCCCATTGTAGCGCCTATGTCAAAGAAAATGTTGCAGACGAGTGCTAGGTGCAGCAAATAAAACGCAATAGCAAAACTCAGCACACTCCTCTTCCTGATCATCGCTATCATAATAACCACCAATCCAATATGTACTGCCAACGACAACCATACCAGCGGACGGCTGAAGTCTTTGTAGGGAATGGAATCATATGAGTAATCTGCAGAGAGCGGATGTGGGAAAATCAACAGCTTTAAGTAGTTAAGCGAAGTGGAAATTTCCGTAGCCAGTTTTTCCACACTCGATGCGAATAAATAAGGATTATTCAGCACTTCAGTTTCTGAGTTTTCGCTGGGCGGAGCCACTATGCTGTGCCTGAGTAACCAGTAAGCCCCGATAACCAAAACGTAGGGCGCAAAAGCAAGAATGCTGTCTTTAAGCGAGTACTTCCGGAAAGTATACAGTGCCAGCGGCAGCAGGAAAACAAGCGTAATCGTATATTCTTTAGATAAAAACGCCAGCCCGAAACACCCCAGAGCGGCATACAGCATCCAGGCCTTCTTTTCCTCGCGGTATTTAAAGTCTAGAATAAATGTAGCACATATAAACAGCAGCGACATAATCTCATCACGGCTTTTCACATTAGCCACTACTTCAGTATGAATAGGATGAATAGCAAAAAGCAGCGTAGCAACAAATGCCATTATGGGCTCTGTTTTAAAAACTACATACCTCAGAAAATAAAGTAACACCACAAGCGACAATATGTACCAAAGCACATTGAACACATGCCGCACATGCATATTACTGATCAACTTCTCCTCGGCTTTACCCCTCACCCCATAAGCATTATTCTGACGCAGCACACTATCTGCATTATCGGCAGATAACGTACCCATAAATTGCTGCTCAATGGCAAAAGTTACAATAGACAATGGCCTGTAACGGCCACCCGAGAGCTGATTGGTTGTATTTAGCTGGCGGTAATAGCTGTCGTAAGCATCACGGGTCATGATTTTAGGAATACCTGCGAACCCCTCCTGTACATACTCATTTTTTACTATTACAATACCATCATCGTGGGCATACTCATTAAAGAAGCTGTTGAAATAGAAAATAAACGCGATCAAACCGATGATCACTGCCTGCACCTTGAAATTATAGATTGAATAGGCTGGTTTTGGTGTACCGGCAACAGCCACTGCCACCGGTTGCTCAGTCTGCTTTTCAGCTATGTTTCCCTGATTGGGTTTCTTATTCCTTGCCATCCTTAACTGTTGATTCCCAAAAATAATCATTTGGCCCGTTAATCAAGCAGTCAGCAGTACAATAAAAATAGTGCAGAACGCCCGGCTACTTACCGGCGCCAATAAATGCCTCAACAATACCTATCAGCTCTTCTGCTGCTTTATCCAGGTTGTCGTTAATCAGGATTCGGTCAAATCTTGGGGCAAATGCCAGTTCCTCCTTTGCTTTTGCCACACGCTCCTCAAGGCTTGCCGGGGTTTCAGTGCCCCTGGCTGTTAGCCGCCGCCGCAGTTCTTCTATTGATGGGGCTTCTATAAAAATGGTGAGGCAGTCTTTAGGGAATTTAGATTTTATTGTGAGCGCCCCCTGCACATCTATATCCACCAGCGGAGACTTTCCGAGGTCCCAGATACGCTGCATCTCTGATTTAAGCGTTCCGTAATATTTATCCGTATACACCATCTCCCACTCCAGAAAAGCATCCTCCTCTATCATTTTTTTAAACTCCGCGGGTGCGAAAAAATAGTAATCTTTAGAATGCACCTCTCCGTTTCGAGGGCTGCGGGTACAGGCCGAAATAGAAAAACCCAGCGCCGGGCAGGCTGCCATCAGTCGTTTTACAAGGGTGGTTTTGCCAGATCCCGATGGCGCTGTAATCACTACTATCTTCTCTTGTGCGTGTACCATATCTGTACTGCGAATTAAAGTAAATTAAACGGTTAATTATAATATTCAGGCAAACATCACTTTGGCCTCAGGCTCATCCCCAATGCCCTATAATCAATCAGGGCAGCCAAAATGCCGCCCTGATGGTATTCAGTTAAAGAATCTATAAATCAGCAATAAGTTTCAAATGCCTGCTTCAGGTTGGCAGCTATCATCTGCGCCGGGCGGCCTTCTATATTGTGGCGCTCTATCATATGTACCACTTTGCCGTCTTTCAATAACACAATTGATGGAGATGATGGCGGATACGGTGCCAGATACGTACGTGCTTGTTTTACCGCATCAATATCAAAACCTGCAAAGCTGGTAGTGAGCCTGTCTGGTTTTTTAGCTGATTCTGTTACCGCCATTATAACACCGGGGCGAGCAGTACCTGCCGAACAACCACATACACTATTGATAAACAGCAGCGTAGTGCCTGCCTTCGGCAATGTGCTGTCTACGTCGGCCGGGTTAAGCAATTCTGTAAATCCATGGCTGGTCATTTCAGCTTTCATGGGCGCAACTATTTGTTCAGGATACATTTTTAATAATAATTTTATTGGAGCAAAGTTACAACATGCTCAATGTATAGGGCAAATAGCGTGATAATTAAAATCAATTATTGCAAACAGCCAATTCACCCGCACTCACTCTGCTAACTGGTACCTACAGGGGTGCCCATAATGGCGCGGGAAGATATAATCTCAAATACTTTCAGGTTCACATCTCTCTTTATAGCCAGTAGCTTCACCTCTGCAGGCAAAGGATGCGGCACACTGTAAGAAACTGACATCTGAAAAGTCTCTTTATCAAACTGCTCCAGTACTATGTCAATCGGGCCGTGTACCGGAGGTAGGTTCATCAAAGCCTCTTTGATCTGCGCCATCAGTTCCAGCAACTGCTCATGAGTGGCCCCATATTTGATATTGGCAATGGTTTTCATTACCCGGTTATCCCTCATGGACAGGTTGATGATGCTCTGGCTCACCAGGTTCTGATTCGGGACAATATACGCTGCCCCGTCCACATGCCTAAGCCTGGTGCTTCTGAAGCCAATCCGCTCCACCACGCCCTCTATCTCCCCCAGCCTGATCGTATCGCCCGCTTTAAAAGGCTTATCCGAAAGTATGGTAAAGGCAGCAAAAAAATTCTCTACAGTTTCCTTGCCTGCCAGGGCTATAGCCACACCACCTATGCCCAACCCGGTTATCAGCGCCGGTATATTTACATGCATCACCTCTCCAAGGATCCAAAAGATGCTGATGGTCCACAAAATCAGTTTGGCAATCTCTTTGGTAAGCGGCAGCAGGTGTATGCGAGAATAGTTTTTCTCGGCCTGCGCTCGGCCCATTTTCAGATAATAGCTGAAATCAATGAACCGGCCTGCAAGCTGGGTAAAGAAGATGATGAACAAAAACAGAAAGAAATGATCCAGCACATCACCCAGCCTTATGTTTATTTTTTCTTTGATTCCAATAAAATGCTTTATGCCGAAATGGTCAAAGAAGTTATCTATCTGATGAAAAGCTGCATAAAAAACAATAGTCTGTATCAGGCGCCCCACAGGCTTTAACAACATGGAGCGAATCTTAATTTTATATTTGGTGTACTGAAACCTGGCCGCCAGCAATGTGCTGACTCTGGTTACAATGTTGGCCATGGGCCTTTTCAACAACAGCCCGCCAATCAACAGCCCGGCACACCACAGATAGTCCGACACTTTGTCGCCCATGTACACACGGTCAAATATTTGCCAGTCTATGTCCAGTAATAAGCGCATTTTGTTGTTGTAATTGGGTCCCGATAGCTATCGCAACAGAATTTGTAAATGGGTAATTAAGCACATTCACCTCCAGATTCCTCCCACATTAAATCTCACATTCACTTCCACATTATCTTTTACACCGATACATTGAAATCCCTGAGTGCGTCGTTCAGGCTTGTCTTTAGGTCTGTTGAAGGCTTTCTTTTGCCAATAATCAGCGCACAGCCTACACCGTACTCACCTGCAGCAAATTTCTTGGTATAACTGCCGGGAATCACCACGCTGCGTGCCGGCACCCTGCCCCTGTATTCTACCGGCGTATCCCCGCTCACATCAATAATCTTGGTAGACTGCGTGAGCACCACATTGGCACCCAGTACCGCTTCTTTTTCTACAACCACGCCTTCTACTACTATACACCTCGATCCTATAAAACAGCCGTCTTCTATAATCACCGGCGATGCCTGCAGCGGCTCCAGCACTCCGCCAATCCCTACCCCGCCGCTCAGGTGTACACCCTTGCCTATCTGGGCACACGAACCCACTGTAGCCCAGGTATCCACCATGGTACCCTCATCCACATAGGCCCCTATGTTTACATAAGATGGCATCAGCACCACATTGCGCGCCAGAAAGGCGCCATACCTGGCCACTGCATGAGGCACTGCCCTCACCCCCAGCGATGCATAGTCTTTTTTCAGGAGCATCTTATCGTAAAACTCAAACGGAGGCAGTTCCCATATCTGCATCTGCTGCACACCAAAGTACAGCAGTATTGCCTTCTTCACCCACTCATTTACCACCCATCCATCGGCACCCGGTGCGGCTACGCGCAACCTGCCCTTGTCCACTTCTTCAATCACCGCCTTCACTGATGCTATATAACTTTCTTCCTTCAATAAATTCCTGTCTGCAAAAGCGGCTTCCACAGCCTGCTGCCATATTTGTTCCATATATATCCCGTTCAGCCGCAAAATTAATTGAAACCACCCTACCAAAAACAGGCAGGCAAAAAAGTTTCCTGTTTTTCCATGATTTCAGCCCAAGCCGGCTGCTCCGGACAATCATGAGCCAGCCAGTTTATTGGTAACCGGGGGAGGTGCGCTCAATTCATTAATGTTCACGAAGCTAGAAAAAGCACTGGATCCGTTAATCGTAAAAGTGCATGTACCCGATGCCGGAACAGTAAAATTTAAAGAAGCTATTGTAATAGCTCTGATAGGCGCGCTCAGGTGGCGCGAAGAAGAAAACGTACTGAGCAGTGTAACTGGTGCCACCAGAGACAGTGTGGGTGGAGCGATCTGGTTAGGAAGGTAGGGTGATTGTAAGAAGGTGATGTACTGAAGGATACTGGTTGATTTAATGTGGCATGCGATCAATTTCTTCTCCTTTGTAAACCTTTCTAGATGGGTTAAGTGGTTCGTTTGAGGGAGTTTTGTTTCGGGTCGTTCTAATTTCGCCATCGATCAATATTATTGGCTTTTTTTCCACGAAATTCAGTTTAGTATTATTGTTCGCTTTTTTTTTACCTTGAACTGCACCCGTTAACGTGCCGAACGGGTCACTAACCGTCTTTATTAGTTTTGAAGAATCAGATTGGGCAACAAGCGGCGGCCGGTTTTGAGCCATTAAATGCGGCGTTTGGGCAACGAGCAAAGTCAGCCCCATTGTTATCGTCAATCGATACAGCCTACTATGCGGCTGATAGGGAATAGCAATATTTCTGTTAAATTGTGTGTCATACATCCTGCCGCAAACCCTGCCTGTGTTCTTTGCAAAAAAATCATAAAGCGCCGTATCGCTCCACGTAGTGAAATCAATAACTGTCTTCTGGCAGTGTGCACAAAACCTACCCGTATCATTCGGAGTCATCTTATCCCATTTCTGTGTGCAGGGGTGAGGTATGCTAGGCTGAATAGCAGATGGCTTTTTCATAATTATGTCCTTCACCTATATAGACGTGAAAACACTAGTCAAACTTGGCTAAGCGGCGTTCTTTTTTTGTGCGGTAGGTTTTGTTGCGCATATAGCGCCTGCTGTTCTCTTCATAATACTGTACGGCAGGGTATTGAGGTACATTGTTATTGGTAAGCGCAGGGAGGTAGAAATCGTTTTTTGTAACAATTTTCTCCCTGATGGGCACCCCCTTAATTTTTGCTGTGCGGTAGCCGGGTTTCGACGCTATCACATCATACCTGCCGGGGTTTTCCAGCGGAAAAGAATACATTCCGTTTTCATCAGTCCTGGCCTTGTCAATAACCCTATCTCCACGCATCAGCACTACCTCAGCACCCTCTGCAGGCAACAGGTTGCCCATCAAACGGCCCTTTATACTCCCCAGATAGCTTTGGGCATAGATTGCCGGAGCAGCCAGCAATACTGGAAGCAAAAGAGACAGGAATTTCAGAACAGTTCGCATAACCTCAGATAATTGTCTTAAAAGTAGCGAATTTGGTTCAATATTCTAATATTGCCCCGTGCCCAGCATCACCAGTGTGCAGGCCTCAATCGTCTTTATACCTGCTTTTTCAGCCTTGCTTTCCAGTTCGTAGTTTTCAGTGCCGGGGTTAAAAATAATCCGGTTGGGCTTCAGCGAGAGGATGTACTCGTAGTATGGTCGTTGGTTAGTAGGGTTCAGATACAGTGTCACCGTGTCTATGTCTTCAGATGGTATCGGCTGGTTACTGATGGTTACTCCATTCACAGCACCTGCCCTGTTGCCTACTGCCACCACTTCCTTGCCCTTGCTCAGTAACTTTAGTATGGCCATATTGCTGTAGCGCTCAGGGTTTTCAGAGGCACCCAGTACCAGTGTTTTATTCTTCATCGCGTATTTCTTTCTACTGCAAATTTAGCCTATTTCCTGTGAGCAGAAGGAAAACCCAGCACGCAATAGATTATCTTAGCATTTTATTATCAGCCATTGCGGCGGCAGAGCAGATGGGTATCAATTCCACATACGTAAAATATTTCAAGCATTTGATCGACTTTTTGGTTGCCCTGATTGTGTTTGTCGTTTTGCTGCCCTTGTTTCTTGCTATTACCTTATTACTCGCTTTTACCAATTCAGGTAAGCCGTTCTTTCTGCAGCGCAGGCCCGGCAAGGGAGGCCGCATTTTCAGGGTGATCAAATACAAGACTATGAACGACCGCCGTGATAAAAACGGAGGCCTGCTGCCCGATGCAGTGAGGCTGACAACGGTGGGTAAGTGGGTACGGAAAACATCGCTGGATGAACTGCCACAATTACTCAATGTCCTTATGGGCGATATGAGCATCATCGGCCCCCGTCCGCTGCTCGAAGAGTACCTACCTTTGTACAACGACACCCAAAAACAAAGGCATAATGTTCGCCCCGGAATAACCGGATGGGCGCAGGTCAACGGCCGCAATGCTATCAGTTGGAAGCAGAAGTTTGAATATGACGTATGGTATGTAAATAACGTTAGTTTTGGCCTGGACCTCAGGATTCTTTTAATGACATTCAGAAACGTTGCCCGGTCTGAAGGCATCAGTTCTGAAACCAGTGCAACCATGGAGAAATTCAGAGGGAATTTGTAACTTTGAATAAAACAAACTGAATGGCAGCACAGGCTATAGAAAAAGAAATCGCCAGATATGTTCATCAATTGAATACCGACCAGAAAAAGGTTGTTTTAAACGTTGCGAAAACCTTTGCTGCTGAAAAGAAAGACTGGTGGGATGAACTGAACAAAGAACAGTTATCTGCAATAAGAGCTGCCGAGGCGGAACTCGATGCAGGAAAAGGTATACCACACGCAGAGGTTATGAAAAAGTTGCAGAAGTGGCTGTAAAAGGTGGTGCATATACGGTTGTTTGGTCTCCCAGGGCCTTGCACACTTATGAAACGATTCTGCATTACATCGCAGACAAATTCGGACAAGCAGAAATATTGAAGTTTATTAAAAGAACTGTTACAGTTATAGAATACGCTGCCTACGACCCTAATATGTTTCGTTTATCTGAAAAAGGAAAAAACAAACATATCGTAGTAATTACCAGACAGACAACACTATATTACCGTGTAAAGCCACGTAGGAAAGAAATTGAATTGCTGTTATTTTGGGATACGAGAATGAATCCCAGTAAGATAAAGTATTAAATTAATCCCGAAATCTAGAACAGAAAGATGATTCTATACGGCGCCAGCGGGCATGGAAAGGTGATAATAGACATTCTGGAAAGCATCCGGACGCCTCATATTGAGATATGGGACGATGCCGACAAAGAACCCATCTGGGAGTTTCCGGTAAAGAAACCTTTTCATTCGGGTGCCGCAATTACTGAGCCTGTGATCATCGGCATAGGCGTAAATGCCACCCGCAGAAAAATTGCCGAGAAACTGGAGGGTAAGGTTTCCTTCGGTACCGCCGTGCACGCCACTTCTTATATTTCAAAACGGTCACGCGTAGCAGAGGGTACAGTAGTGATGGCAGGTGTTACCGTGAACCCCGATGTGCAGATAGGAAGGCACTGCATCATCAACACCAATTGCTCCTTAGACCACGACTGCGTTATAGGCGACTATGCGCACATCTCTCCCAATGTTGTGCTGAGCGGCGATGTGCATGTGGGCGAGGGTACGCACATAGGCTCGGGAGCCTCAGTTATACAGGGCATAAGAATCGGGAAATGGTGTACTATAGGCGCTGGTGCAGTAGTGATCAGGGATATTCCCGACTACGCCACCGCAGTAGGAAACCCTGCAAGAGTTATTAAAGTAAAAGAACCGTAACAATGAAACCTAAGATATGGTTGTCGTCGCCGCATATGGGTGGCGGTGAAGAGCAGTTTGTTAAAGAGGCATTTGAGACCAACTGGATAGCCCCGCTGGGGCCAAATGTAAATGGCTTTGAGCAGGACCTAGAGCTGTTTCTCGGCCAGGGCTGCCATGCGGCGGCACTCAGTTCCGGCACGGCAGGGCTGCACCTGGCGCTAGTGCTGCTGGGAGTAAAGGCTGGCGATGAAGTGATTTGCCAGAGCATGACCTTCTCCGCTACTGCCAACCCGATCACCTACGTCGGCGCCACCCCGGTTTTTGTAGACAGCGAGGCCGATACCTGGAACATGTCTCCTCTGCTGCTGGAGCAGGCTATCAAAGAGCGGATAGCGCTGGGTAAGAAGCCCAAAGCCATCATTCCGGTGCACTTGTATGGAATGCCCGCTAGGATGGAGGAAATAACCATCATTGCCCGCGACTACGGCATACCGGTGATAGAAGATGCTGCAGAAGCTTTGGGCTCTTCTATCAACGGCAGAAAGTGTGGCACCTTTGGTGATATTGGTGTGCTCTCTTTCAACGGCAATAAGATTATAACTACATCGGGCGGTGGCGCGCTAGTTGCTCACAGCTCGGGAGTAGTTAAGGATGCCAGGTTCCTGGCCACACAGGCAAGGGACGAAGCTCCGCACTACCAGCACTCGCAGATAGGTTACAACTACCGCATGAGTAATCTGTGCGCCGGTGTGGGCCGCGGGCAAATGCAGGTACTGGCAGACCGCATCAAACAGCGCCGCAGTATTTATGAACAATACCATAATCATCTCAGTGGCAGGAAGGGTATCAGTTTTACCGAAGAGCCGGTTGGATACTTCAGCATCCGCTGGCTCACCACCATACTGATAGACCCTGCCACTGCCGGTTGTACCAGAGAGGAGCTCCGGCTGGCTTTTGATGCCGAGAACATAGAATCAAGGCCGTTGTGGAAACCCATGCATATGCAGCCGGTATTTGAGCAGTATCCGTTTTACGGCGATGGTACATCCGAACGCCTCTTCCAGAATGGGCTTTGCCTGCCATCTGGTTCTAACCTGACAGATGAAGATATGGAACGCATATTTGCGGTCATTGATACGTACTGCAAATAAGTTTCTACAAAGCTTCGACGCCGATGGCGTCTGATTTATGAACGACGAACGTTAAAAAAAATGACAGGAGCAGGCAACAGCAAGCCACATAACGCCACAAACACCAGAGAGCGGTTCCATTTTTTAGATGGACTGCGTGGTATTGCTGCGTCGATGATTGTTGTGCACCATGCCTTTACTGCTCACATTGTCCATTTTTTCGAACGCATACATTTGCCCTTCCTGGGTACTTTTTTTATGTACTTCACACAATCCGGTGTTGAGTTGTTTTTTGTGCTTAGCGGTGTGGTGCTGCTCAGGCCCTACCTCAGGGGTGAGCGCGAATTCAAAACCGGTGATTACTTTTACCGCCGCCTCAAGCGTATCTACCCACCCTATTTCTTTGCGCTGGTTTTTGCGGCATTTGTGGTCTGGTTCAATAATCAGTACCCAACATGGTACAACTTCAAGGGCCTGCGGGTGAAATTCTCGTGGCCCGAAACGTTTAAAGAACTATTCATTTTTAGCTTCGATGGCACTTACTACAACCTTGCGTGGTGGAGCCTGCAGATAGAGATACTGTTTTACCTGCTGGCACCGCTGGTTGTTTTTGTGTTTCCACGCACGCGTAGGCTCAGTATGCCCAAGGCTGTGCTGGGCATTATCAGCACCATAGTTATTACCTACCTGCTGCAAATGCTCAGTACCGAATACTGCTACAGGTTTTATTCTTACACCTATCAATTGGCGGCATTTGGCAAGTGTATTGAGTATCCTCTTTGTTTTTTAATGGGCATCTATCTGGCCTCTCGAGATTTTAACCTCAGGCAGGCGTTGTGGTTTATGGCCACCGGACTGCTACTGGTAATTGCCGGACTGCTGCTGATGCACGATGTTGCCGCCAACCCAGCCTCGTGGGTGTACCTCTCTGTGCTGAACGGCGGCTATGGGCTGCTGTACGCAGGGCTTATTACGCTGGCGTTTAATTCTGCGTCATTCAAAACGATGCTCGGCAGGCCCATTATGATCTGGCTGGGCGAGCGTTCCTATTCATTATTTCTGATTCATTTTTCTGTTTTCTACCTGGTTGATAATGTGGTGTCTCATTTCCTCTCTGACCGGAATGCATGGTATGCCGTGCTGACCCGTGGGGCAGGCATACCGCTGGCACTGTTTGCAGCTATGCTACTGTTTTACTTTGTAGAGAAAAAGCAGGCTCGAGGCCTGATGACCGGGAATGCTTTCTGGCCCTGGCAGGTTTAAATTTCCCATTTTTTCACAAAAAGTATGATAAAAATGTAAAATGCTGATAATCAGTTTTTTACTACCGAATTGTGGAAAAGAATTTCCCATTTCTTTCCCATTTGGGAAATTTAGTCGTTTATAGCCCTCCTCATATATTTGAAAATAAACCACTAAGTTCACTAAGGTTTCACGAGGTTTACAAGGCAATGATTAATGTAAAACTGACCGGAAGCAAACTTCCGTTTTACTTCCGGTTTCTTCCGTTGGCTGAAAAACCGGAAGTAGGTTAATTAATTGACAATCAATTAATTGTTACTGAATTGCGGGATTCGGTGAAATTTTGCCTACCCGCAATTCTTGCCGGTTGAAACAGGTGACCCGCTTTATGTAAATATCGTATGGTAAAGTGAAACTGCAAAAAGTAAAATCTATGACAGGGCATATGCTGCCTATGACAGGGCGGCGCGGGCCTGTGATGGGAAAAAGTTTGTGTGGGTGTTTAAGGAATGTTTCTAGAAAGGGAGACCCTTGCAATGATCTGAGTCGAAGCGAGACGCTTCGACTAGTGGAGGTTCCTCCAAAGGCTTATTGTGTAGCGAGAGCTCTCTCAAAACGAAAAAAACTATTACATTTAGCTGATAAATTGGTGTTTATGAATCGCAGCCCATTGTTATGCTTACTGATAATTCCGGCTGTGCTGCTGGGCGTGGCAAACTCTTGTAAAAAGAAAGGAGCTAATTCTGTTAATCCCTCTTACGAGGGCCTGGGCATTATCACAGTGCAGTATCTCACCGGTTTTGCATTAAATGGCGATCCGCTGTGCCGGGGTACGGATGAGTCGGTATTGCGGTGGAGCGCAGACAAGAAAGAATGGAGCAGGGTAGGTACATTGCCCAAGATCAACTCGGGGTATTACTTTGAAGCAAAGTGCGAGGATGCACTGGGTAATTTTTATGGCGTTGTGTTTGATTCGGGTTGCTACATACTCCCACAGGGTGCGACTACATGGGCCAAACTGAACCTGCATTCGGTAGACAGTAATATGTCGGCAACATCTGAAACTAAGGTTTCGCTGCTCAGCAACAACAACGGAGATATAGCCATGCTTTCAGAAAACCGGCTCAATACGCATGTTCGTATTTTTAGAAAAATGGCAGCCAGCAATACGTGGGAACTGGTAACCGACGACAGCACATGGATTGCAGGAATCAGTTCATTTGCAGACAACGGGGATATTTACCTGGGGAATAATACAGTGATAAAGGCCGGTACAAAAGTGCCGATACCGCTCACAGATTGTACTCCGGCATCGCTGAATACGCCATATTGCGGCTACAGGCTGGCTATAAACCCAGCCGGCGGAATAGTGTTCTGCGGTGGTGCCGGCGGTGCCATGTATCAGCTGGACCCGGGAGCCAGTTATCCGGCAATACCCAAACAAATATACAATGCACCGGCTGATGCTTATACCTTCAATGGTGGTTTCGAATACCTATCAGATGGTACCTGCCTGGGCATAAGCAACAAAGGTGGGTATGACGATTACTATCTGTATATCCGCAAGAATGGCGCTGATGGATGGGCGAAAGTAAATTCGGTGTCGCAGGAGTCTCCTAAGATCATGTGGATCAAGGCTAATGGCAAAGGCGATGTGTACTGTGCTCCGGCCAGCCCGGGCTACTGGCCTTTGTACAGGCTGCATTATTAATAGCTGCTTATCGCAGTCAGGATGCTCCATAAGAAAAGTTCAGTAGCCTCACCGATAGGCTGGTACAGATGCCACTCTAAGTGTGCACACTTCCCTACGCCCCCAGCCAGATTGCTCCGCCTACGCTGTCTCTGGATGCGCCAGTAACGCTGGCGAGTACATTTTCTTCTTCGCGCCACCTGAGGGCGCCTATCAATGCCATTACGATTGCTTCTTTGAATTTTACTGTTCCGGCATCTGGTTTATGCACTTTTACGTTTAACGGCTCCAGTGCTTTTTCCAGCTGCATGGCCAGGAAGGTATTGAACGCGCCACCACCGGTAACCAGTAAGCTGGCTGGCCCGCTGGCTGGCGGGTGCTGCATCACGGCACCTGCTACCTGCTGTGCTATATGAACAGACATGGTATGCAACAGGCTGTAAACATTATGATCGCTCTCCAGCAGCTTAGGGAAAACGAGATCGCGTGCCATTTCATTACTGAGTGATTTTGGCGCAGGCAATTTGTAATAGCCTACACTATTCAGCTCATCCAGCACATCGGGCAACAACACTCCCCTGGCTGCCATACTGCCGCCTTCATCCATAGTTTTGCCTTCCTTTTCTGCCAGCGCGTTCAGTATCTGGTTAGCCGGGCATACATCAAACGCCAACATTTCTTCACCCCTTCTTACTGTAATATTGGCAATGCCACCTATATTGAGGAGGTAATCGTATTCGCCAAATAACAGTTTGTCGCCTATGGGTACTATGGGTGCGCCCTGCCCTCCCAGTGCTACATCCATAGCCCTGAGGTCGTTAATGACCGGCAACCCGGCCACAGCTGCTATTGAGGCCCCGTCGCCTATCTGGCAGGTAGTGCCGTTTTCGGGTTCATGAAAAACGGTATGCCCATGCGAGGCAATAAAATGCACCTGATGATCCAGCCCATTTTTTTCGATAAAAGAATTCACCATTGTGCCGAGGTAACGGCCGTATGCTGTATTGAGTTTCAGAAAATCTGCTACATGCATATCTGCTGCATAACGCAGACCTTGCAGCCATTTGTCGGAATACGGGATACACTCGCCATGCAGCAATTCATATGACCACTTGCCCCTTACTTCTTCCAACTGCACAAATGCTATATCCAGCCCATCCAGCGAACTGCCTGACATCAGGCCAATGACTTTGTAAACCATGCTGTAAAAATAGGCATTTGTATTTTCACTCTGCGTTTAACCCTGTCTGACTTTGAATAAACTTACTCAAGAGAGAATTGCACCCCGATGGAGTGCATGACTTTCAATCAAAAAAGCTACAAAAGCATGGACGCCTGAAGTAGTCGTGCATTTAGTAGATGGTTGATCTTAATGTCCGATTAGTATAATCAGTTGGCGAAACCCTTTGTCATAGTTCCAACCTACAATAAAAATCTCAAGTTGCCACAAAAAAAAACTGCAAAAGATTGCTCCTTTGCAGTTTAGTTTATAAAGAATTACCTATTCCTTACCTAGCTATATTCACAGCCCTCAGCTCCCTAATCACGGTTACTTTGATCTGGCCGGGGTACTGCATTTCCTTCTGTATTTTGTCTGCAATCTCAAAAGACAGTTTGCTGCTGTCTGCGTCGCTTATCTTCTCGGCTTCAACCATCACACGCAGCTCTCGGCCAGCCTGGATAGCGTAGGCTTTTTCCACTCCGGTATATGCCATTGCCAGGTTTTCAAGGTCTTTGATACGCTGCAGATAGCTCTGCATCATTTCGCGACGTGCACCAGGGCGGGCACCGCTGATGGCATCACAAGCCTGAACGATTGGAGAAATGATGTACAGCATCTCCATCTCATCGTGGTGGGCACCTATTGCGTTCACAATAGAGGCATGTTCGCCACACCTTTCTGCTACTTTGGCACCCAGCAATGCGTGGCTCAGTTCTGTTTCTTCGTCAGGTACCTTGCCAATATCGTGCAGTAATCCGGCACGCTTGGCCAGCTTTACCACTTTCTGACCCAGGCCCAACTCTGATGCCATCAGGCCGCAAAGATTGGCTGTTTCTTTAGAGTGCATAAGCAGGTTCTGTCCGTAAGACGAACGGAAACGCATTTTACCTACCAGGCGTACCAGGTCTTTATGCAGGCCGTGAACACCCAATTCTATGATCGTGCGCTCCCCTATTTCCATTATCTGGTCCTCAAGCTGCTTCCTTGTTTTTTCAACAACTTCCTCAATACGGGCAGGATGAATACGACCATCCTGTACCAGGCGCTGCAGTGAAAGGCGGGCGATCTCGCGGCGAAGCGGATCGAAACAGCTCAATACAATTGCTTCCGGGGTATCGTCAATTACCAGGTCCACACCGGTAGCCGCTTCCAAAGCACGGATATTACGGCCTTCACGGCCAATAATCTGGCCTTTAATCTCATCACTTTCCAGATTAAATACTGTAATAGCATTATCAATCGTCTGCTCTGCAGCAGTCCGTTGAATAGTTTGTATGATGATTTTCTTAGCTTCTTTGGTCGCATTTACTTTCGCCTCCTCCATTATGTCTTTCACATAAGCCATTGCACGGGTGCGGGCTTCCTCCTTCACCACCTCCATGAGCTCAGTTTTAGCCTGCTCAGCAGATAGGCCCGCCACCTTCTCAAGGCGTTTTACGTGTTCTTCATGGTGTTTATCCAGCTCGGCACGCTTGATGTTGTATGCTTCCAGCTGGCGCTCCAGGCTTTCTTTCTGCTGTTCGTTTTCCTGCGTCTGGCGCTGCACAGCCTGCGTTTTGTCGTTAAGCGACTGCTGCTGCTGCTTAATTCTGTTTTCGCTTTCAGCGATTTTCTGATTTCTTTGGGCTACTTCCTTTTCGTGGGTACTTTTAAGCTGTAAAAAGTGTTCTTTAGCTTCTAATAATTTCTTCTCCTTTAGTGTTTCTGCTAGTGTTTTTGCGTCTTCAATGGTCTTTTTTGCTAAAATATCTGCTTCTTCAAGCTCCTTTTTCGTGTTTTTGGCAAAAATCATCTTGCCCAGAAATATACCTATTATAATAGCCGCTACCGCAACGATAGCCGCTATAATTGTGCTGTCCATAATTGAATTTCGTTTTTATATGAAAAATAATCATCCTCATAATATATTTATATTAAATATATTGCCCGGGAAAAAATTTTAAGGTGCTAAGTTACTGAAACATTTTGGTTTAGAAACAGGGGCTCCATACAAATATAACTGTAATGTTAAAAACTTCTTTGTTCAGTTGTGATAGTGAATATTACCTTTATGCGTAAATTAATCCGGGTTCAATTCCGGCAAGAAAACGACAGCATATGATCCTTCCCCTGGCTTACGGTTATTGTAATGTATCTATCATGCCCGTAAAAACTGAACCGAGCCACCGTGCCGAGCAAAACAACCAATTGCTCTATGGAGAAAAAGTGGAGATTATAGAAGTAAACAAAAATGACTGGGCACAGATACAGTCGACATGGGACAGCTACCAGGGTTGGTGCAAATTATCGCAGCTGACACGAGTAACCCGCAAAGAATTCAGAAAAAATGCTAAATACCTGGCTGGAAGCCCCAACAGCAAACTGGTGATGCCAGGCAGCGAGATGTGGATGCCGCTGGGTGCGGAACTGACCGGCCTGAAAGGCGGAAAAATTACCCCATTTAATGAAACAGGAAGATACAAAGGCAAAAGACTGGCGGTAAAAAGTCTGGCCCTGAATGCTGAAAATCTGGTAAATGCGGCTCAAAAATACCTGCACGCACCCTACCAATGGGGAGGAAGAAGTATTGCCGGTATTGACTGCTCAGGACTAATACAAATGGCCCTGAAACTCTGCAACTACCCTTTTCCGCGCGATGCTGACCAGCAGGCAAACGAAGGGACTCTTGTTGATTTTCTGCAAAATGCGCGATGCGGTGACCTAGCCTTTTTTGACAACAAGGATGGTAAAATTGTCCATGTAGGCCTGTTACTTGATAATCAGGCTATTCTGCACGCCACTGATGCTGCAGGCCGGGTTGTGATAGACCGGATTGACCAGGCAGGGATAATCAGTACATCACTGAGAATGCGCACCCATAACCTGCGGTTTGTGAAAAGGATACTGAGCTAGTGCTTTAATCTATTCTTGTGTACTGCTGTGTAACAAATGTTACCAAAATTCGCTACAGGATTGTATATTTTTGCAACATAGAAGCGACCAATGAGCAAAAGTGCATCCAGTAATCCGGGACTATTTAAAAGTGTATTGACTAATAAGTGCCCGCACTGCAGGCAAGGCAATCTGTTCATAGACCCCAATCCCTACCATTTGGGCAATACCATGAAAATGCCGGACAACTGCCCGGTATGCGGTCAGAAATATGAATTACAGACTGGTTTTTACTTTGGAACAGGGTTTGTAAGCTATGCACTTACCGTATTAATAACAGGGATTACATTTATTATCTGGTGGAATACAGTTGGCATGTCGGTACACGACAACAGAGTACTTTGGTGGTTATTCAGTAATGCGCTGGTGTTGATTGCTTTACAACCTCTTATACAGCGCCTTTCCCGCTCGTTGTGGATATCCTTTTTTGTGAGGTATCAACCCAATAAACAGTAAACAACGCTGGCGAGGCAATAGCATCAAGTTTTTCAAACACGGGCAACAAACTCGAGATCAGTGATAGAATTACTTAACCGCTAAAGAGCGCATGATTTAACAAGTGCTGCAGCTGAACAGCCGGGCTGCACTATTTATTTACAATAGTGTAAACCACAAATAAAACGACACCCAATATTATCAGGGCCAGCGCGCCAAGAAAATATTTAGCAGATGGATGGGCGCAGTTTATTGTAAGCCCCATATCCTTGTTCCTTTTGGAGTGCCACAAATTCTTATCTCCGGGGTTGTAATAAAAAACGCCCCACTTACGAAATTTCGAATCGTCCTCTGTCCCGTTTGTATCTGGTTTGAATTCGTTCATAGCGATATTTATAAAATAGTTTACCCACCTAAGGCGAGCGATATCTCTAATACCCTATACAGAAATTCATCAACAAGACGAATGTAACATCTGCTGTAGCAAGAAAGACAAACCGCCCTTTTCCAGCACTGCAGATTAGGCAGGCTGTTAACCAAAGATACAATAAACGAAAAATACAACCAGAAAACAGCTAAACTAACAGAGCATACTATAGCTACAATATAGCCAGACCTCGTTTAGCTATCACCACGTTCCAACGCCAAAGCCCTTGGGAAGACGATGTTATTCTCGAGATGAATGTGCAGAAAAAGATCATCCTGAAAATCCTTAAGTTTACTGAAAGCCACTCTATATGTTGTACAACCATCAGCAGGTGGCGTATAGTTGTCAGTAATTTCAGCCATTCTATGAAAACGATCTCCCTCAGTACTGTGTTCGTCTTTCATCATGCTTATTGGATTTGAAAGAGTACCAAAGAAGAATGGCTTTGCAACGCCGGCTTGTGTCTCACTGGCTTCGACGAGCTGCATTATAGCAGGAAACAGAATAGTCTCCTCCTTAAACATATGATGTGTCAATTCGAAAGCACAGGACTCAAACTGAACATACAATTCATTCAGCTCCGGGTGCCTGTCTCCGTGCACCTTATTGATTTTATGAAGGTAACCTAACAGAACCGGAATATTTTCGCGAACATAAACATGATGTCTGTCCTGGATGTGCGCCACCAATTTATCAAGCGGCATGGTCTGGTACTGATCTTCATCAATGGGTTCGGTATCAGCCATTTTTTCAACAACTTCCTTCTCAATAGAAATAAAATCAAGCTTTTTGTCGTGGCATACATCAGACAGCAATCTGTTGCCTTTACAACAAAAATCTATTCCATACTTTTTAAAAACATCGGCAGTCCGATAGTTCAGGGAAACTATATTGCCTATTGTCAGATCATGCACTGACTGCGTTACTGATTGCATAAATAAGAGGTTTAAGTTCAAGTGCAAAGTAAGCAGGAAGGTGCCAGTAAAATTGTGCGCAAAATCATAAAAAAGCACACAGGGCGCGGATTTGCACTTTTTAACAATTAAAACTGCAAATGTGATTCAGGTCATAAATGCGCTCCAGATCAGCTATTACTTTTATGTGGTTATTAATTATTCACGCTTCAATTTTATTTTATGAAAAAGATCACTTTGCCAATACTCTGTTCTTTATTCTTCTGTCTCACATCATGTGACAACGGCAGCAACAACACCGGAGAGCCTGCAAAAACGGAAACTGCCCAAACAAACGGAGCGGGGCAGTCGGCAGTGCAGGATGATGCTTCACAGAAAAATATAGTTCAGGTTGCTGTTGGCAGTAAAGATCATACGACTTTGGTAACAGCAGTGAAGGCCGCGGAACTAGTTGATGCGCTGAGCAACGCTGGTCCATTTACCGTTTTTGCCCCTACAAATGCTGCATTTGACAAATTGCCGGCAGGCACAGTGGACGGGCTCCTAAAACCAGAAAAGAAAGAAGACCTTGCAGACATTCTTCAATACCATGTATCTGTAGGGGTTTACAAAGCAGAACAATTGCAGGAAGGCCAAACACTGGGACAAGTAAACGGAGGCAATATTACCATCACCAAGAAAGATGGGAAGATTATTGTTAACGGCACTGCAACAGTGATCGCTTCAATAAATGCTTCAAACGGCATTATACATGTTATTGACGGAGTGCTTCTTCCTCCGGCAAAGAAATAAAATAACTACATCAAAATAAAAAATTTCAGGCTGCAAATATTTGCAGCCTGAAATTTTTTTATCCAGAGTTGAACAAAATGATGTCTACAATTCTTTGGGTTTGCTGTTCTCAAACAACTTTATCTGCATTACTGTAGATATACTCAGCGCTCTTTGTTTTGCCAGCTCAGCCTTTTCACCTTCAAACATATCATCGACAACTGATACAAACAGCTGCTCCCAACGTTTGAAGTGATTTTCTTTCAACGGACTGCGCTTATCAAGTGCCTGATGCGTTTTTACCGGATTGCCTGTATAGCCGCCGGTGTAGAACAGTGTGTTCTCCCAAAATGAATACATAACAGGCAGGTGCGTTTCCCAGTTAACATGGGCAAACATAGCGCCAATTTTGGGGTCTGCTTTTACTCTTTCGTAAAAAGCATCTATAAGAATTTCAAGCTCTTTTCTTCCGAGAATATCTGTTTTCATATCTACAGGTCTTTTCGTTTAAATTTTCTTAAGGAGTACATAAAAGGAAGGAATATCCAAAGGAGCATCACCAACACTGAAATAAAAGAACCTTTATCAGTGCCAAAAAAATCTTTAAAAATAGCACCGGTGTAACCCATCAGTGCCGACACATCCATCTTCAGAAGGATCAATATACGAGCCAGGTCAACAGGATTTAGTGCACTTATACCAACCATTAACCGCTCCAGCGGATAGTCGGCAAACTGGAATAAAATAAACAAAACCAGGCCATCGAACATCAGAGAGAAATATAGCCAGAGTAAGATAGCCAATCCTATACCTTTGGCTTTATCTCTGGTACTGACTGCGGCCAGCATGGCAATGGCAACAAATATGACCGAAATTAAGACGCCCATCAACACCATCATTAACCCAGTAGCCGAACGCTCAAAAAACAGCACAGGTAATCCGGCTCCGATAATAAAAGCAAATGACAAAGCTCCAGCCAGTCCGCCAAACAGGCTCAGCCAAATGTTTTTCCTTTTTAACGGCTGACTAACCAGCAACTCAATAAACTCAGCGCTATTGTATATATAGATTGTGGCAAAAATGATACACACAAGCGGAACAATAAACAGTATAAGATTAAGTAGACTGAGTAGCCCTTTCTGGGTGCTATCTTCCAGACCGAAAACGGTGAATGTAATAGCCAGCAGAAACAGCGTGTAGGCCAGTACTATCTTGTTTCTAAGAATATCAAGGAGTATATATTTCAGGATCTTTCTCATGCGGTTGTATTGCTCATAAAATGTGCGATTGCTTTAGAGAGCTTTGTTTCGCCTACCTCTGTCTTCAGCGCCTCAAGTGTCTTATAAAAAATAATACTTCCCTCCTGCATGTACACAATATGGGAAACAATATCATCCAGCTCACTGAGGATATGGGAAGTAATCAGAAACAGCTTCCCTTTATTTCTTTCGGCCAATATCTTTTCTTTTAATATCTCAGATGCCATTGGATCCAATCCGGCTGTGGGCTCGTCGAGTATCAACACATCAGGATTAAAGAGAAAAGCTATTGAGGCACTCACTTTCTGCATTGTACCACCGGACAGGTTTCCCATACGCTTATTGTACAATTTCCTTAAGCCAAATGAATTGATCAGATCTTCATCCAATGGTGCGTTCTGATTCCGTATGTCGGCAAGCATGTCGATCACTTGCCCTATCTTCATATTCTCGGGATACCGGCCAATTTGCGGCATGTAACCTATCATTGACCTGTATACCCAGCCGGTAGAAATATTTTCATTTTTAAAACGCAAAGTACCCGAATCAGGAACCACCATGCCCAGCATACACTTTATGAGTGTTGTTTTGCCGCAGCCGTTGGGACCGATCAACGCGGTACACTCACCTATATTGCTGGTAAAGGTGACATTATTCAACACGCGAAGTTTCCCAAAACTTTTACTCAGATTAACGGCTTCTATCATAAAGGCACTTTAAACATTAGCGGATGATTGTCTTTCAGATTCTCGGGGGTAAGACTAGGCACCACCTTTTCAGATTTATCCATAAGGGAAGTAATCAGGCTGCGAAACAATATCATGGCAGGTGGGTACTTTTCAACTATCTTGCTGTACATACTCACAGGCCTGTATGGTATATCGCCTACCCTGTTCCTGTCTAGATCATACCCCTCATATTTATCCCAGTAGTTATGGTCAAAGTTATTAAGCACCAGTGACCCGTTAGTTCCTACATCAAAGGTGTTTCCGCAAAAGTTATTATCCCTCAGTGTAATATCCATACAGCTGGCCTGGATCTTTAATGCCCATCCGTTGTCTTTAAAACTATTCCTGTACATTTCTATCCGGCTTGCACCTTCAATAAAAATACCGCTAGTATTCCTTTCAAAAACATTTCCATCAATATAGCTGTCTGAAATTTCTTTGAGCAGTATACCATATGCACCATCTCCCCAATTCTCTTTGAAGTAGTTGTGAAACATTTTTACATGGTTGGAAAACATGACGGCTACCCCTGCTCCGTTATTCTCAAAAACATTGGATGCGTATGTATCGCTGTTTGAGAACATGAAATGAAGACCATAGCGCATATTTTTCTCAGAGACATTACGCCAGATAACCGAATTAGTAACAAACTCAAAGTAAATACCGTCTCTATGACCGCTTATGTTATTGCCAATGATCTGCATGCTGTCGCTTTTCCAGCAGTGAATACCGTTGCCGCTCTGCTGCTCGTGCTGCTGATGTGCCGCCAGCCTGTTATTCTTAATTGTACAATTGATACAGTACTGTGAGTATATCCCGAAGAAACAATCTTCGATAACATTATTTTTTACTGAAACATAATGACGATTGTAAATTTTAATGCCGGCAAAGTCAATTATTCCTGATATACCCGAATTGCATATTTTAAATCCATCCAGCACTACCCCATCTGCCTTTATTGAAACATTCTCAAACTTATGTTCTCCATCAATCACCGGGAGACCCACGCCCCGCAATGTTACTGACTTATCAATAACCAGATTACCCTCGTGGTATACACCATAATCTACAAGAATTGTGTCCCCGGACAGCGCATCTGCCACTGCTGCAGAAACAGACTTAAACGCTTGAGCACTACCAACGTGCATCACTCTTCCTTCAGCCTGGAGAGCGCAGCAAATTGCTATCAATATTGAAAAGAGTACCTTTTTCATTATAATTGCGCCACGCTGATCTTATCCCCTGGATATATGTTCTTTACCGCATTGAAACTATCCAAGCTGCTGAAGGCAGCTACATTTCCATTCATAGGGCTTTTGAGCGCAACACTTTTGAGCAAGATACTCTTTTCAGTGCTGAGAAAACCATGATTGCCGCAAAAATCAACTAGATATACTCCTGAATTCTTCCGGACCTTTTCATCGGCTTCTTTCATAAATTGCTCCATACACTGTATATCATCAAATTTAAATACTTTACCTGTTGAAGTGACGATCTCTGATCCAAATCTGGAATCGGAAATTGTCATTTTGCAAAAAGCACAATTGTCTTTACCCAACCTGATTGCCTCTGGGCCGGTAGTGCAACTGTCAACAAAAAGCATACTGAACAACAGCACAGGCACCAGCATATTTGCTTTCCTAATCTTTACCTTGCGGGACCACTCTAAGGCAATACAAATAAGCAATACTGCACCACAGCCTATAAAAATCCATCCACCAGTATCAGGTATGGAATAGGCACCAAAATTCAACAACTGTTTGAACCCAATCAGTGGTGGCTGATAAGCCATTCCCGGTACTACGATCGCTGCATGAGGATCAAGGTTATGCCCATAGTTATATTCCCACTTCCAGAAATCAACCATGGCGATAACGCCGAATGCGACAAACAAAAAGAAAGAAACATAAAACCACTTTTTTCTGTTCAGTAATGCCACCAATAAAAACAAAACAACAAAGAAGCCAATGCAATACGGCAACACTGTGAATTCAGGAAAGTCTTGTTTATGCAATGTTTTCATGCCAATGTAGTGGTTAAGTCCGTTAATGATATCCACATTCCCACGGATATCATCAGCATGTATCTTCATACGCAACCCCTCGGGGTACTGCGGCGCATCAAGGTCTATTCTCCAGATGGGCAGAAACAAAACTGCCACCAAGCTCAAGCCGCATATGGCGACCAGGATACGTGTCCACAAACTCAATTTACTGTCTTTCACAACTATTCAATTTAAAGGGTAAGTCACTAAAAAATTCAGCTTACCATATCAGAACTTACTGCTCCGTATGGTAAGCTGAATCGGTTAATTTGATTTCATTTTTTTGCAGTGTTACTGCCTAAGCAAATTTATTTTGCAGGGGCAGGTTCAGCTGCAGGTAGGTTTTTGCCAGTACTGAACATCAGCGGTACATTGCTGCCAGCAGGAGATACCCTCACATAGCCTTGCATTTCCTGATGCAGCGCACTGCAGAAGTCTGTGCAATACATAGGGAACATACCTACGCGGTCAGGCACCCATTTCAGTGTCTGTGTTTCGCCCGGCATAATCAGCAACTCTGCATTTATAGCGCCCTTAATTGCGAATCCATGAGGCACGTCCCAATCCTGTTCCAGGTTAGTAACATGGAAGTACACTTCATCGCCCATTTTAACACCTTCGATATTGTCAGGAGAGAAATGTGATCTGATAGCAGTCATGTACACATGTACTTTGTTTCCTTCGCGGGTAACTTTTGTGGTTCCCTCCCCTTTTGAAACAAATGGATTTGCGTTTTCATCGATCTTATAGAACTTCACAGAGCGGTTCCTGATCACATCTGCAGGCGCTGCCTGAGCATAGTGCGGCTCACCGATGGTTGGGAAATCGAGTATCAACTGCATTTTATCGCCGCTGATGTCAAACAGCTGTGCACTCTGTGCCAGCTCAGGACCAGTAGGCAGATAACGGTCTTTAGTGATTTTGTTATAAGCAATCACGTATTTAGGACTAGGCTTGCGGCTGTCTCCACCAGGAACGCAAAGGTGTCCGACAGAGTAATATGTCTGTGCCCTGTCGAGTACTTTCAGGTCTTTGATATTCCATTTCACTACTTCACTTGACACAAAGAAAGAAGTGTATGCATTTCCTTTGCCGTCAAACTCTGTATGCAAAGGTCCTAAGCCTGGTTTTTTAACCTCGCCGTATAAAGCAGCATCATATTTTATAACCGGGATACCATCAAAATTGCCTTCAAATGCTTTATCTGCAATTGCTTTCTGAATTTTATCGAAGCTAAAAACGGGAATCAGTGCTGCCAGCTTACCGCTGCCTACAATGTACTCACCGGTAGGATCCACATCACAGCCGTGAGGAGATTTTGGACATGGGATGAAGTAACAAATATCCTGCAGCTCTTTAGTATCGAGCACAGTAACTTCTGTTTTAATCTCAGAAGTGGCAGAGTGAGTCTTCTCATTGTATGTGTTGTGCGCATACTTAGCCGCAACTTTTTTACCTTTTCCGGCTTTCAGATATTCTTCTGCTTTCTTCCAGTTAACAGCCATGATAAAGTCCTTATCGCGCTGTGAAGCGTTTACTTCAAGCAGGGTGTTTGCCTGCTCTGTATTGTAACAACTGAAGAAGAACCAGCCGTGTGATTTAGCCTTTCCGGCATGCGACAGGTCGAAATTGACGCCAGGGCAAGCCAACTGGAAGGCTATGTCCATTTTACCATCTTCTTTGCCTACGCTGATAAAGCTGATGTAGCCTTTGAAATTTTGCTTGTATGTGTTAATTGCCACATCCCCGTTTGCGTTATCCGGCGGCACACTGAACCTGGTACCGGCAACTACATATTCAGTATTCTCAGTAATAAACGGAGAACTGTGGTTACCACCACTGTTGGGCAACTCAATAATCTCTGATGTCCTGAATGTAGATAGGTCGATCCTGGCAACACGTGGTGTATTGTTTGCGTTGCCAAATACCCATCTGCCGTCAATTTCACCGTTTGTCTGCGACAATTCAGGATGATGCAGGTCGTCCCATGGTACAAAACCGTGTGAAGTATTTAGCATCGGCTTTGTTTCCTCTGCATAGCCATACCCCTTCTCTGGATCAACCGAGAATACGGGAATTACTCTTAGCAACCTACCACTGGGCAGTCCATAAACACTCATTTGCCCGCTGAATCCACCAGACACAAAATTGTAGAATTCATCGTACTTACCGGGTGCTACATACGCTTTGGAAGCAGCATCGCCGGTGACTGCAGTCCCAGCATTTTTGGGTTTGCACGATTCGGAACCGATTACAAGTGCTGCGGCACCTATAACGAAAACATACCTAAGCTTTCTCATAAGACTATTTTAGACTGTTATTTAAATTGTTCGAACTATTTAACTCCATCATTTTTTCTCATGTATTCATACAATGCGCGGGCATCATCATCGCTCAGGTTCTGATTGGGCATCCTTACCAGGCAAATTTCAAGCTGGGCCTGAGCCTTTGGATCTTTACTGAGCATAGCATCTGTGTTAGTTACAAAATTCATAATCCATTCTGCGGTATACCTTTTTGTAACACCCTTCCACCCGGGGCCCACCAGTTTTTCTTCGGTTGTTTTATGGCAGCTGCCACATTTCACATCAGCAATCCTCTGCCCGTTATCGGCCATTGCGGCATTTAGGGCAGGAGTAACATCAACGTGAGTGAACTTTCCCTCGCCCCTGTTGGGGTCATAAGACGGATTGCCATTACTTTCTTTTTTGGGAGCTCCGGCATCCTGTACATATGGATTTTTTCCGGGCTCAGAGTTACTTCCTCCGCAGGCAGCCAGTGCCGCGCAAACAATTGTTATTAACATTAGTTTTTTCATATAAGAGAATCATTGGTTAACAAAATGACAATGCAAGATTATAACAGCGCGAATCATCTGTTTATGCGTTCAATCATAAATGAACATTTTACTTATTTTCCGGGGGCTAACGGTGTGAATCAAAAATTGCTCAAAATCAATACAGCAAAGGATTTCAGAAGATTATCCCAACGTGGATTATCTGAAGATGATCTTAGTCAGCCATACCCATGACAACAATCATACATGCAAAAAGCATGTTGCTATAATTTAGTATTCACAAACAGATATGTTATGATGATAGATATTGATTTGTTGTTAGCGCTGGGTGCAGTTTATAAAAAAGTGAGCCAGGGGGAGATGATATTTATTGAGGGAACCCGGTGTAATTTCTACTATCAACTTGTGAGTGGCAAAGTAAGATGGGCGAATATCAATGATGAGGGAAAAGAGTACCTGCAGACAATGGTAGAGCCAGGAGAGTGTTTTGGTGAGCTGCCCCTGTTTGACGGCGCACCGTATGCAGCGACTGCAATTGCAGAAGAAGACTGCACGATTATAAAACTGCATGAATCAACCTTTCATCAGCTGCTCATTGAGCACCCGGAAATCCACTTTTCTTTTTCAAAACTGCTGACTCAGCGGTTGCGGTTCAAGTTTTACCTGTTGAAAGAATTTTTGCACAACGAACCTGAAGAGCGCATAACCTCCCTGATATCGTATCTGAAGGAGACAAAGCACAATTACTGTGAGCACTGCGGTAAAATAAAACTTACCAGGCAGCAAATAGCGAATATGACCTGCCTGCGTGTAGAAACTGTGATAAGAACAATGAGAAACATGAGTGAACGAGGCGAGATCAGCATAAAGAAAGGCAAAGTTTACTGGGGAAATGTGACCCCGGTCATAATGTCCAAATGCCAGGTTTAGTTGTTTTGCACGGAATTAACCAGCTTTTAAATGAATTTAAAAAAATGGTTACGGATAGCACTTATCAATCTGGCCATAGTAGCAGGGATAGGTGTTATCCTCAGGTATAAAATAGCATTTTCACTTCCATTCGTTGACCAGAAGCATCTGCTGCACGGGCATTCACACTTCGCATTCAGCGGTTGGGTTACGCAGGCACTCATGGCGCTGGCCATATACAGGATTTCGGTTGAAAGAAGTACTGACCTGTTCAAAAGATACAGCTGGATACTATGGGGTAACCTCATCTGTGCTTATGGAATGCTGGCTAGTTTTCCCGTGCAGGGCTATGGGCTTTTATCTAATTTATTTTCTACAGGATCGCTAATAATATCTTATTGCTTTGCGGTTTATTTATGGAAAGACATCAGCCTGTGTGCGCACAGGAAAATTAGCTTTTCATGGTTCAAAGCAGGCACGGTGTTCAATGCAATATCCTCGTTAGGTGCTTTTGCCCTGGCATTTATGATGGCCACCAAATCGCTTCATCAGAACTGGTACCTGGCGGCGGTGTATTTCTTCCTGCACTTTCAGTATAATGGCTGGTTTATGTTTGTTATTCTGGGGCTGCTGTTTGAAAGGCTAGAAGATGCAGGCGTGCCAAAGGCAACCCTTAAGAATATTTTCTGGCTGTTTGTGTTAGCAAGTGTACCAGCCTATTTTTTGTCTGCCTTATGGATGCCTATGCCCGGTATTGTGTACCTAACCGTAGTGCTGGCAGCCATAAGCCAGTTGGCCGGTTGGGGCTGGAGTATAGCCGTAATCATGCGCAGGCGCAGCTATTTAAGGCAGCAGGTGCATACTGCACCATTTGCAATTATCGCCCTATCGCTGGTGGCTCTTACAATAAAGCTGCTGCTGCAAATGGGATCTACAATACCATCACTGAGTACGCTGGCTTTTGGATTCAGGCCTATTGTTATAGGTTACCTGCACCTGGTACTGCTGGGTGTTGTCAGCCTATTTATACTGGGCTACTCCATGTCTGTGGGCCTGCTAGCTGAAACCAAGCGTGCGAAAACAGGGGTTACAGTGTTCATAGCCGGAATTATATTAAACGAGCTGGCACTTATGGTACAGGGTGCTACCGCAATGGGATATGTAGTAGTACCCTACATCAATGAAACACTGCTGGGGATTGCTGTTGTGATGTTTGCAGGGGTTTTGATGCTGAACCAGCCGAGCGAAAGCTATTGAAACCAACTTATGAAATGAAAAAGCTATTGCTAATTTCGGTGCTTGGGTGCCTGTATGCCGGATACAGCACATGGGTATACACTGATGGCACCACCTCTGCGGCAGCCATGTCACCCGCAGCGATGGAAGGAAAGGAGCTGTGGCAACGCAACAACTGCCAAACCTGCCACCAGTTGTACGGGCTGGGCGGATATATGGGCCCGGACCTGACCACAATAACCACCGACAAATACAGGGGCCCACTGTACGCTAAAGCAATGCTGCTGAACGGAGGTGCCATCATGCCGAATTTCCATCTCACTGAAAAAAATGCAGCAGATATAGTCGAATACCTGTCTTATGTAAATACCACACGCACCTTAACCAAATGAAATGAAACAAGACGCCATTCCCAAAATGTTCCTGACGCTGGGGTTTTCAAGCCTGCTGCTGAGCATCAGTTTTGGCCTTACTGCCAGCCTGCAGTATATATTTCCTCATTTCGCATCAGAGCAGTTCTCCTTTCAAAAAACCAGGCCTTTGCATGTGTTCCTCGCAGTGAGCTGGATCTTTTCAAGCGTTACTGGCATCATTTACAAACACATTACTGTATATGCAGGCAGGCCACTGTATTCGGTGCCAATGGCAGCTGTACATTTTGTGTTGCAGCTTATGGCAATCCTGATAGCAGTAACGGGGTTCTTCACCGGCCATTTCTCAGGGCGTGAGTACCTTGAATTTCCGCCTTGGGTTACAATTATTATTATTGCGTACTGGCTGCTGTTTGCAGTTAACTTTTTTGCCACTGCGGGCCGTAAACTGGCCGATGCGCCCGTTTACTATTGGATGTGGTGTACAGGTGTCGTTTTCTTTCTGATAACAATTCTTGAGGCTCAGTTGTGGCAGCTACCCTTCTTTGGTGGCAACGTAGTGCGCGATATAACAGTGCAATGGAAGGCAAACGGCAGCATGGTGGGCGCCTGGAACATGCTGATCTACGGATCGGCAATGTATGCCATGGAACAGATAACCGGTGACAAAAACACGGGCCTGCAGCGCAAGTCTTTTGCGTTTTATTTTCTGGGTTTAACCAACCTGATGTTCAACTGGGGGCATCATACCTATGTGGTACCGGCCCATCCAGTGGTGAGGCAGGTGTCGTATATAATCAGCATGACGGAACTGGTATTGCTGGCTAATATTATTCTGTCCTGGAGCGCCGGCTACAAAAAAGCTCCGGTAGCACATTACCAACTGGCTTACCGGTTTTTCCGTATTGCCGATGTGTGGGTGCTGCTCAACCTGGTGCTGGCTATAGCCATTTCTGTGCCATACATAAACCAGTACACGCACGGCACTCAGATAACCGTGGCCCATGCTATGGGGGCTACTATAGGCATAAACACACTGCTGCTGATGGGCTGTGCTGCGTTTCTGTTTGAATGGAAACTACAGGCAGGTGCAAAAAAAACAATACGCGCGGGGCTGATGTGCATACACATTTCGCTGTTCTTTTTATGGATATCGCTGATAGGCGCAGGCATTGCCCGTTCTGCAGCACAGCAACGGCACGACTACTTTGCACTGTTGTCTGAAAAAGTACTCCCCTACTTGAAATCTTTCTCAGCCTCAGGGCTGGTTCTGACAATCGGTATTTGCATGGTCGCTATACCTTTTGTAGCACTATTTGTTCGCAGGCGGGGAAATATGCCGCGATGAAGATATGTTTTGCTAATTGGGTAATTGGTTTCCTCAACAGTAGCGGGGCGCTTGTTAAAGACACATCACCCAGCCTGGTAATTGGCTTACACGTTAAGCTCAGCCCACGGCCCGTTGAACGTTTTTTGCAGAACATTTTGCCCAGCCAGGGGCAATGCAGGTTTCCTGCTATCAACACGCCAATCCTCCCTTGCATGAAAACGCCTAATAATAAACTGCTATCAAAAATGCTACTAGCTCCGATTAAGATATCAGCAAGTCATGGTTCGGCGCGGCTCACCAAGGCTCTCTTTTCATCATTTTAATAAAATTGAAAAGCGGTTCATTATAACGCATTCTAAGCCGCTGGCAGAAATAATCTGCCAGCGGCATTTATACATCAACATACATCATGCCATACACAGTTAACAGGGCCTCATTTTTGAGTAGCTAATTGAAATACTCACATGCCCGGCATATCACTTTTTTTATTTACCACTACTGTTCCTTTCATATCACTGTGCCTGCCACACATGTAATAAAATGTGCCAGGATTAGGGAATGATAAAACCAGTGATGATTCCTTTTTAACATCTAGTGCTATGTCGTCCGAAGCAAAAAACTTAGATTCGGGATGATTTTTCGACATGCCTTCGGCATCGTTTTTGATTGTATGGTAAATACCATCGGTTGTCCATCGAACTCGGTCACCTGCATTGATAGTTGTTGTTTCTGAATGACTGACCGTGTCTTTCCAACTAGTTGTACCAACGGATTCCACTGTTGCCTGAACATCCTGTCCGTGATCCGGTTCGCTAATAGCATTATCCACCGGCGCAGCTGGAGAAGAGACAGATACAGGGTTGGATGGAATGCCCATTGGCAGACGGCTGAATGGCGGTGCTGGATCGCCTTCATTTACTATCAGCAATGACCCCATCATACCGTTCATCATGTGGCTGGGCACATGGCAATGCATATGCCATTCCCCGGGCGATGGGTGCGCTCCCATAAAACCATTGTTTTCAAGTGTGTCCGGACTCCTATCTTCGCCTTCATTTATAGTGAACACAAAAGAATTGGCTGGGCCAAATATCCTTGTGTCTTCAAATTGTGATGCTGCTATTCTTAAAGGCCCGCCAAACTGCAGGTCGTTGTTGTGGATCTCGTTATTAAACAAAGGCCCAGGTAATACCCACCTATGCCCGTGTATGTGAAATGTATGGAATTCATCACGCAGATGGGTGTGAAGGGATTTATTAATACCAGCAATCTCTTGAATAATTTTTAGGTTAGCATTCATTTTTTGGTTGGACACAACAGGGAACACTGGCTGTTCAGGA
>OMJB01000058.1 GCA_900299255.1 Sphingobacteriales bacterium | reverse complement strand
GGGAACGCATTAGCGCGCCATGGCTCTACAACAATAGTATCGCCATCTTTATACTCACGCATATGCAGCTGGCAGGTTGTTGTTTCATGCCACGGGCCGTGTGCCCTGCCGTTGATGTACATACTGCACATACCGCAGATACCCTCACGGCAGTCATGGTCGAACGCTATCGGCTCTTTACCTTCAGCTACCAACTGCTCATTCAATACATCAAACATCTCCAGAAAAGACATCTCCGATGAAACGTTCTTCACCTGATAAGTTTCAAACGAGCCCTTCGCCTTGTTATTTTTTTGTTTCCACACCTTTAAGGTGAGGTTCATATTGTAGTGTTGCATCTTTTGTAATTTGACAATTCGACAATTTGATAATTCTGCAATTCAGTCAATTCGACGATGTTGTTTTACTTGTCGAAATTATTTTAGTAATAATCTTTTCAATTTCAAATAATAGCACCTCCAGATATTGACATTCCGGGTAGCTGTTTGAGTTTTTACAAAGAACTAACCAGTATTTTGTTTCTTCAATTTCTTTCGCTGCGATTTTAAACTTGTGAATAAAATCCGCTTTACTTTCTGCATTCTGCGCCTCATGAACATTTGCACCAATCGACGTTGCACTTTTTAATAACTGATTCGCAATAACAAACTTTTTCCGCTCTTCAAGCAACTCGACATATTTGATGATTTCGATAGAGAATGTGATTGTCTTGTTTAAAATAACATTTTCCATCATCCAAATATTAAAAGATCAATTCACCTCATTGAACAATTGCCAAATTACCTCATTGCCAAATTGCCTCATTGTCAAATTGCCAAATTGCCAAATTACTTATAGCTCCTCGCACTCGGATGCACTACGTCATAGATCAGGTCCTCCTTGTGCATTTCAAAATTGCTTTCGCCCTTGTATTCCCAGGCTGCTACATACATGTACTTCTCGTCGTCACGCAGTGCTTCGCCGTCTTCAGTCTGCGATTCCTCACGGAAGTGGCCACCACAGCTTTCATTGCGGTTCAGAGCATCTATGCACATCAGTTCACCCAGTTCTATAAAGTCAGCCACACGACCAGCCTTGTCCAGCTCAGGGTTGTACTCCTTAATATCACCGGGTATACGCACGTTGCTCCAGAATTCTTTACGGAGTGCTCTAATCTCTTCAATGGCTTCAGTCAGCCCCTTTGCATTCCTGCCCATGCCGCATTTATCCCACATGATCTTGCCCAGACGCTTATGGAAACTTTCCACGCTTTCCTTGCCCTTGATATTCATCAACCTGTTGATGCGGTCATTCACTTCTTTTTCAGCAGCCACAAATGCCGGATGGTCAGTTGGTATCGCCTTTGTACGGATATCATCAGCCAGGTTATTACCCATTGTATAGGGAATCACAAAGTAACCGTCTGCAAGTCCCTGCATCAGTGCAGATGCACCGAGCCTATTAGCACCATGGTCACTAAAATTAGCCTCACCCAATGCGTATAAGTTCGGCACAGTAGTCATCAATTCGTAATCCACCCAAAGGCCACCCATTGTATAGTGTACTGCCGGATAGATACGCATAGGCACCTCATAAGGATCTTCGCCAGTTATCTTGGCATACATATCAAACAGGTTGCCGTATTTCTCTTTCACCACTTCCCTGCCCAGTGCTATAATTGTTGCTTTATCTGCACCTCCTTTACCTTGTTTGTGTGCTTCTACCTTGCCGTATCTTTCTATCGCTGATGCAAAATCAAGGTATACAGCCATTTTAGACGACCCCACACCAAAACCGGCATCACAACGCTCCTTGGCAGCACGGCTGGCCACATCGCGCGGCACCAGATTACCAAATGCCGGATACCTTCTTTCCAGATAATAATCTCTTTCCTCTTCAGGTATGTCGGTTGGTTTTCTACTGTCTCCTTTTGTTTTAGGCACCCAAATACGTCCGTCATTACGCAATGACTCAGACATCAACGTCAGTTTCGACTGATGATCTCCGCTCACCGGAATACATGTAGGGTGTATCTGTGTGAAACATGGATTACCGAAAAATGCTCCTTTTTTATGCGCCTTCCATGCCGCAGTAACATTACTGCCCATAGCATTGGTAGACAGGTAAAACACATTGCCGTATCCGCCTGTACACAACAAAACCGCATGCCCAAAATGGCGCTCCAGTTCGCCTGTTACCAGGTCGCGCGCTATTATACCCCTTGCTTTACCATCAATAATTACCAGTTCCAGCATTTCGTGGCGCGAATGCATCTCTACATTGCCCAATGAAATCTGCCGCTCCAAACCCTGATAGGCACCAATCAGCAGTTGCTGGCCGGTTTGCCCTGCCGCATAGAATGTACGCTGCACCTGTGTACCACCGAACGATCGGTTACTCAGCAGGCCGCCATATTCACGTGCAAATGGCACACCCTGCGCCACGCATTGGTCTATAATATTGGCACTTACTTCAGCCAGGCGGTGCACATTGGCTTCACGCGCCCTGTAGTCTCCTCCTTTAATTGTATCGTAAAACAGGCGGTAGGTGCTGTCGCCATCGTTCTGATAGTTCTTGGCTGCATTGATACCACCCTGCGCCGCAATGGAGTGCGCCCTGCGCGGGCTATCCTGAAAGCAGAAAGCCTTCACCTTATAGCCCATCTCACCCAGCGATGCCGCTGCCGATGCGCCTGCCAATCCTGTACCAACTACAATGATTTCAAGCTGGCGCTTGTTGGCTGGGTTAACCAGCTTACAGGTCGATTTATACTTTTCCCATTTAGTTTCAAGAGAACCTGCAGGAATTTTAGAATTAAGTGCCATATACTAGATAACGGATATTTTATTGATGCTGGATTCCAGCAGGATAACTGCGTTATAACTTACTACTTACTATTTACTACCTACTATTTACTTTTTACTATCTACTACTTAAATCACCCAGTGCATATAAAATGCAATAGGCATCAAAGCAAAAATCAGTGGTACAATAATTGAAAAACCGATTCCTACAGTCCTGATGATTCCTTTATACTTAAACGAGTTCAGGCCCAGTGTCTGAAATGCACTATAGAATCCGTGTACCAGGTGCCAGCCAAGCGAAATGCAGCCCAGCACATACACAACAACTACCCACGTAAGCTGAAATTCTTCTCTCATCAGGTCATACAGTTTCAGCTCACCGCCGCCGGTCAGCTGAGAAAACCTGTTTGGCCCCCAAAACTTAAACAGGTGCAACACCAGGAACATAAGAATCAAAGTACCCAGCAAAGCCATAGAGCGACTGTACCATGCACTGGTTTTGTTGCCTGCACTTACCTGATAACCCACACTTCTGCGTGAGCGGTTTTTAGACCACAGTAAAAGTCCCTGAATGACATGAACGAACAAAAATGCAAACAGACCCAGCTCCACCGTTCTGATCACAAAGTTGGTTCCCATAAAATGGGCAGCCTCGTCAAAGCGCTTGCCGCCATCCATGTAAAATATCTGTGCATTGATATAACAATGAATTAATAGAAACAAAATAAGAAATAGCCCGGTCAGGGACATTTGTAACTTTTTTCCAATTGAAGTGCTGAAATACTGTTTCCAGTTCATATGATCCGGCTGAATTTTGAGTAACTTTTTAAAAACTTTTGCAAAGATAACACACGGCAAATTAAATCCTAACCTTGCTTTTGCAGTATGCACATCAAACTCACCTATATTTAAAAATATATATATCCGCTGGTACGGTTTTTTAATATTGCTGATGGCAACAACTGCAATACTAAATGCAGCACTTTCCCGTTTGTTTATCAATCCGGCCTTTTGAATATCCTTCTATGTGTTCTATTTTCATTATATTTGTTTATCCAAATTTAGCCAATGAATTTTCTGACCATTTTGCTTCAGGCCACACAATCAGTAAACGCCGTGCCTGCAGATAGTCTTACTAAAGCAGCCCAGCAGGAAGCGGCCGCATCCGTTGAAAAAATATCATTATTCCACCTGCTTATGGAAGGCGGAGCTTTGATGATTCCTTTGTTACTCTGCTCCATAATCCTTGTTTATGTATTTGTAGAGCGGTTGCTGGCCATACGCAAAGCCAGTGTGGTGGATCCCTCTTTCATGGGCAGGATCAAAGACCAGATAGAAAGCAATAATTATGCAGCTGCTACAGCCACCTGCAAAGCAGCCAACAATCCGCTGGCACGGGTGATAGAAAAAGGAGTAAGCCGTATTGGCAAACCACTCGACTACGTAGAAAAATCAATGGAAAACGCTGGCAGGCTGGAATTGTACTCCATGGAGAAAAACCTTTCAGTACTCACAACCATAGCAGGTATAGCGCCTATCATTGGTTTTCTGGGCACCATTGCCGGCATGATCATTCTGTTTTTCAATGTTCAGCATCAGGGCTTTTCCCTCGAAACTATTGCAGGCGGTATTTATACCAAAATGGTTACATCTGCATCCGGCCTCATCATAGGCCTGCTGGCTTATGTAAGCAATGCCTACCTCAATGCGCAGATCAACAAACAGGTTAATCGTATTGAATCGGCTTCGGTTGAATTTTTGGATTTTGTACAGGACATTAAACATTAATACCCCGCGGGAATGAATATCAGAAGGCATACATCTCACGATCCGCAGGGGCATTCATCAGCATTGAATGATATCTTATTCATATTGCTGTTGTTTTTCCTGATTATCTCCACTTTGGCCAACCCCAATGTGGTAAAGCTATCTATACCCAAAGCCAAAAGCGACACCAAGGCAAAACAGACCGTTGTAGTCTCTATCAACGACAAACAGGAGTTCTTCGTAGGAACTTCAATTGTTGCCGCTGATTCTCTGAAACCATGGATTGCCCGCGCAATAGCAAAATCGCAGGATTCCGAGCCTACAGTGGTGATCAATGCTGATAAACTGGCCAATGCCGATAATATTGTAGCAGTAATGCGTGCCGCCCACGATCTCAACCTCCGCACAGTATTGGCGGTAGAGAATAACAGCCGGTAACATGGGTTGAATTTTCGGCTCCTCAATTTTTTTAGCAAATCAACGATTTTACCATTCAACTTATCAACAAAAATTACCTACCTTTGCGCTCCCTCAGTAGGAAAAGTTGCGGCGATGGCGAAATTGGTAGACGCACTACTTTGAGGTGGTAGCGCCTGTAACGGGCATGGGAGTTCGAATCTCCTTTGCCGCACACACGAGAGTTTTTCTCTCAAAACCAAGGGGTTGTTCTAAAACGAGCAGCCCCTTTTC
>OMJB01000057.1 GCA_900299255.1 Sphingobacteriales bacterium | reverse complement strand
TCAAAAGTAGGACATGTAACCTGATTATTTAATGGTTTGTCGGTGAGCTGCGTTAAAATATCGGTAATTCTACGTTTTTTGAGCCTGGCTATATATCTGCCAGTAAATATTTACAAAGGACAGTTTTTAAGTAACATCGTGCTATTTTTGCGCAAATTTTAATGACAAGATGTCTTACGAAGCCAGTTTGGAATATGCAAGGGTACAGGACAAGAACGACCCGCTCAACGCCTACAGGAGCAGGTTCTTTTTACCACAGCACAATGGCACAAATGTAGCTTATTTTTGCGGCAACTCGCTAGGGTTACAACCCAAAAGTGTAGGTACCTATATGCAGGCTGAGTTGAACGACTGGGCTCAGTTTGGAGTAGAAGGCCATTTTCAGGCAGCTCATCCCTGGTTTTCGTACCATCATTTCTTTTCAGAGCGGCTGGCAGGTATTGTTGGCGCAAATAAAGATGAGGTTGTAGCGATGAATACACTAACGGTGAACCTTCATTTGCTGATGCTCTCTTTTTACCGCCCCAAAGGCAACCGATATAAGATACTTATGGAGGCGGGTGCATTCCCTTCTGACCAATATGCTGTAGAAACGCAGGTGCGCATGTATGGCTATAACCCTGAGGATGCAATTATTGAGATTGCTCCGAAAGAAGGCGCCCACTTGATCGAAGATGCTGATATTATTCACGCAATTCAGGAAGCCGGCAAATCCCTGGCACTGGTAATGATTGGGGGTGTTAACTATTATACTGGCCAGTTTTTTGATTTGCATAACATCACCAATGTTGCGCACAGTGTAGGTGCCTATGCCGGTTTTGACCTGGCACATGCCGTGGGAAATGTTCCGCTGAGCCTGCACGCATGGAATGTTGATTTTGCTTGCTGGTGCTCGTATAAATATCTTAATTCAGGGCCGGGTGGCGTGGGTGGTGCGTTTGTACACGAGCGTCATGGTAGTGACCCTTCACTGTTCAGGTTGGCAGGCTGGTGGGGAAATGAGGAGAAGTCGCGTTTTAAAATGCAAAAGGGTTTTGTGCCGCAGAATGGCGCGGCCAGCTGGCAGATGAGCAACGCACCTGTTTTCAATATGGTAGCACATAATGCTTCACTTGAGGTATTTGCTGAAGTGGGCATGACTGCATTGCGCGCAAAAAGCCTGCGGCTCACCGGCTTTATGGA
This sequence comes from Sphingobacteriales bacterium, assembly GCA_900299255.1. Classification (GTDB taxonomy): domain Bacteria; phylum Bacteroidota; class Bacteroidia; order Chitinophagales; family Chitinophagaceae; genus Nemorincola. The sequence continues at coordinate 23,228 of OMJB01000057.1, read as the reverse complement.
ATTCCTGCTCAGGCAGGTAATGCCTGTTCCTTTTCAGGTAATTACACCAACTGAGACGCATCGCAGGGGATGCCAGTTGTCTCTTTTATTTGCCGAGCGTGGCAGGGAAGTTTTTGATGCGCTTACGGCTAACGGTGTTGTGGCTGACTGGCGAGAACCCAACGTGATACGTATTGCACCAGTACCACTATACAATTCTTTTGAAGATTGTTTCCGGTTCTATGAGGTACTCTCTGGTATTAAATAACCGCCGTTAAAAGTTACATATTGGGCTGGCTGGCACCAGAGGCTGAAAATTCATCAAACACCAGCCTCGATATTTTTGAAACTACATTTGTGAGCTGTTTGGTGTTGTTGCCTTTTGTCATCACAGTCAGCAGATAGGGCCTGTTGTTCAAATAAACTACGCCGGCTTCATGCAGTTCATGCAAGCCTATGCGGTTATCTCCCCATTCTCCGAATTTGTGCGCCACTTTCACACTGGAAGGCAACTCTTTCACCAGCCCGTCTTTAAAATCACATTCACTCAGCAGTTTCATAGCACGTTCTGAATTTGCATTTGAGATGTAAGTGGCATAGTACAGCACAACAAAGAAACTGGAAAAGTTTTTTGCAGTTATCTGGTAGTTCCTGTCACTCACATTAGGTTCAGGAAGCTGAATATCCGTAAACGTTTTCAAAAAGTCATTGATCACCACATGTTCATTCAGTAACCTGGTTGCATTGTTGTCAGAATTAGCTATCATGTAGTGCAGCAACTCATTTACAGTGTAACTATTGCCTTTCTTTACTGATGCAGATGTGTACGTTTGTGTTGGTATCTGGCTGTTGTCATCAAACTTGAACTTTTTGTTCAGCAATGCCGGGTCACTTTCTGATTCTTTAAGGTAGGTAATGAGCATTGGTAGCTTTATCAGCGATCCGGGATTATAAGACTCATCAGGATTTACTGACAACCACTTGCCATCATTGAAGTTATACAGATAAACAGAGGCTGAGCTGAGCAGCGAGTTTTTCTTATCGTCTTCAATTACGTTCGAAATTTTTGCTTTCAGTTCCGTAAATCCGCTGAATTCTCGTTCCTGATTGGCAGATAACAATGGCTTTACCATGCTGTATCCCTGCTGGCACGTAAGTTTGTAGCTATTTTCAGCAGCGCTATTACCTGTGCCAGATGTAGCAATCTCTGATACTTTCGAAGTATTCAGGGTTTCGTCGTTTTTATGTTTCTGATGCTCGTAGTAGAAAAAAGTTCCGACCAACAAAAATGCACCTGCCAGGCTCCGCAATAGGATTTTTTGGTTTACCATTTCTGCCAGAAATTATGAGTACAGTGTAAGTTAATAAAATTTGAATTATTAAAACATGCGCGGCATAATTATTTCTGTTTTTTGCTTGTTTCTGCCGCGTCAGTTATTAACCCGGCATCACTAATTTGACAATCTTGTTACACAATTACTGGTTCCCGGTAAGAAGTAAATGAAAATTTCTGTAGTATTGTATAGTATTAATCTGCATCAATTGATCGCTGGAATAAGGATCTTTTTAATGTGTTTTCTGCTCTTTCCTGTACTGACATATGGGCAGGGCGGGGTATGTAAATTACGCGGGGTAATGCAGGTAAAAAATGGTAAGACTTTTCCTTATCAGTTGGTACTCAATGTAAAAGGGAATGAGGTAACTGGATATTCACAGACAAAGTTGTTTGATGGCACCGAACCAAAAACCACCGTTACCGGAACGCTGAACAAGAAGAATAACTCGTTAAAATTGAAAGAAAGCTCAGCAGACAATGCCGAAGGGCATTCTATTTCCTGTTTTGCGTCTGTTTCGTTGTATTACAAATTTGACAATGGAAGGTATGTGATGAATGGCCCATTTAAGGGCACGGATGAATTTGGTATGTATTGTGGCGAAGGTTTCATATTGTTTGACGATCCGGGGGAGTTCAAAAGTATATTCGGCACTGATTCACTGCAGGCAAGAGCATATAGGGACAATCAGTTAACAAAAGCTCCCAGATTTAGTTCAGGTAATTACGCCCAGTCGGAAATGGATAGTGAATCCAAAATTAAAAAAATCAAAAACGGAAAGTACGAGGAACAGCGCCCTACAAGCCTGGCTCTCAACGGCCGTATAAATTCCGGGCCTACAGCAGGTACTGGGAAGGAAAACGCTAAGTCCAGATTGGCGAACCCTACAGCCGGTGCTAGCAGCAAAGTGGAATTGAAGGCAAAAAATACCAATGCTGGCAAAAGCAAAAATGCTAAAAATAGCTCTGTTGTCAGCTTCTCTGAGGAAAAATCACAAGGTGGTGAATCAGGCAAAAGCGTTGCAGGTACTGAGACAAAGGCCATAAAAAATACACAGGTTCAAAATTCAGATGTGCAAAAGCACCCTGTTGCTGTCAATAACAATACGGTTGGAGGTGCAGGCCAGCAAGCCACAGATGTAACCAGAAAAGGAGCGGAGGCAGGTGAGCAAACCCCGCAGCGCAAGGAAAGAGAAATGGACAAAGTAGCCCAACTTCAGGCGCAGGAGAAAACAGGGAAATCTAAGAATTACTCGCCCTCCCCAATTACCAAGAAAAATTCAAAAGAACTCGCCACCATAAAAGTGCATCGTGAAATTGCAGATACGATGGAAGACGGTGCAGAATATGAAATTACTACTGGCCTCAAAAAGCAGTTTGACTGGAAAACAGATTCCTGTATTGTTGAGGTATATGACGGCGGTGTTGTGGATGGTGATATTATTACCGTGGCGTTTAACAACGTAGAAGTACTCACCCGGTATACACTTGTCAAGAAAAAATACAGGTTCAGGCTGAATCTGACAGAGAAAGTAAGTAAGATTGAAATATTTGCCGAAAACGAAGGGAAGTCTCCTCCAAACACTGCCAATATATTGCTTACCGATGGCAACCGGCACTACCGCATCAAAGCTTACAATGAAATTGGCGAGAGTGCTGAAATACTGTTGAAAAGAAAATAACCTGAAATTTCTTTCAGTTGGTGCTTATTCTGTTTCTTATCGTTCCTTAGTACATTTGCGGCTCTTTTCATGGCTATATTTGAAGATATAAAAAGTTTGCCCCGGTTCAGGAATGCAGTGATTACCATTGGCACTTTCGATGGGGTGCATCTGGGCCATAAAGCCATTTTGAAAGAGGTAGCAGCCCATGCTCAAAAAGTAAACGGCGAAAGCGTTTTGCTCACTTTCGAACCCCATCCCAGAAAGTTGCTTTTCCCCGCTCAGCCACTGGGTATTCTTACTCCGCTGGTTCAGAAAATACAATTCATAACAGAGGCAGGCATACAGCATGTGGTTATCGTGCCCTTTACTCCTGAATTTGCGGGGCTTTCAGCCCACAATTATGTAACAGATTTTCTGGTAGGCGTATTTCATCCGCACAGCATTGTTATCGGGTATGACCATCGGTTCGGACACGACCGCACCGGCAATATTAAGTTGTTGGAACAGTACACCAAAGAATTTGGATTTGAACTGACCGAGATTGCTGTTCAGCTGATTGACGATGCTGCCGTAAGCTCTACAAAGATCAGAAAGGCAGTGCAGGAAGGGCGGGTTAAGGATGCAGGCAGTATGCTAGGCAGGTATTATTCACTCACAGGCAGGGTACAGCACGGCAATAAAATTGGCAGAACTATTGGTTATCCTACGGCCAATCTTACACCGCTGGATGCCGATCAGATTGTGCCAGCAAACGGAATCTATGCCATCAGAGCCCGGCACGGGAATAGTGTTTACGATGGCATGATGAGCACAGGATTTAACCCTACCGTTAGCGACACCAAAGAGCTGAAAATAGAAGCCAATCTATTCGGGTTTGAAAGCGAGATATATGGCGAAGAACTTGAGATATTCTTCGTTGAGAAACTGCGTGATGAACAAAAATTCGAATCGCTGAACGCACTGGTACAACAACTACACCAGGACAAAGCAAAGGCACTTACTTTGTTGAAAGATACACCATAGGCCTTCGATTCTTTTTCAGACGGCCTCAACAGTTCAATCGCCCTGAACGGGCAAAATCTCATAGCGGCGTGCATCGCCCATCGAGACACCATAAAGGTGCATCGCCCGTCGAAATATTATTCGTTACACATCCAGTTCCAGGTACACCGGACAATGATCTGAGTGTTTTACATCCGGTAAAATCTCAGCATGTTTCAGCACTTTTTTCAACGGTTCCGTTACGTTGATGTAATCTATGCGCCAGCCCTTGTTGTTGGCGCGTGCTCCAGCAAACTGGCTCCACCACGTGTATTGGTGTGGCTGCGTGTTGAACTCGCGGAAAGTATCTACAAATCCATTGTCAAATAACTTATCCATCCATGCCCGCTCTTCAGGCAGAAAACCAGTGTAGTTCTTGTTGCGTACAGGGTCGTGGATGTCTATAGCTTTGTGGCAGATATTATAGTCGCCGCAAACAATCAACTTGGATTGTTTTTTTCTCAGCTCTGCCAGATAATCAAAAAACTCGTCAAGCCACTGGTATTTATACGCCTGCCTGTCTTCACCGCTGGTGCCGCTGGGAAAGTAGGCGTTAACCAGAGTAATCTTGCCAAAGTCGGCCTTTATAACACGCCCTTCAAAATCGCTCTGGGCAATGCCGTTTCCGGTCACTACATTTTTGGGTTTGATCTTGGTCAGCATAGCCACACCACTATAGCCCTTTTTCTGCGCTGAGAAAGAGAATAAGTCGTAACCGGCATCTTTGATCTCGGCTTCCGGTACGTCTTCTTTATTGGCTTTTATTTCCTGCAGACAAATCACATCTGCCGGGTCGCTCTTTAACCAGTCAATAAATCCTTTTTTTACCGCAGCACGGATGCCGTTTACGTTATAAGTAATAATCCTCATGGGCTGATGTTTGATGCTGTGAAAATAGGAAAATTAGTTCAATCCCCCGTGCGTGTTACACCAGCCCTTCATCTGCCATGCTCAGATATTCTGCCCCGGCTATGATGATGTGGTCAACGAATTTGATATCCATCACTTCGGCAGCATCTTTGAATTTGTAAGTCAGTTTCTTGTCTGCCTCGCTTGGCCGTTTATTGCCTGAGGGATGATTGTGCGCAACAATGATCTGGCTGGCATTGCACAGCAGGCAATTTTTAAGTATCATTCTTATGTCTGCTACAGTAGCAGTAAGCCCGCCGCTGCTCACCTGTTCTTCTTTCACAAGCTTGCTCGCAGTATTCAGGTACAGCACATAAAAAGCTTCATAGGTAAGGTCTTGCAGGTGCGGCATGATTATTTCGGCAGCTTGCTTGCTGTTGGCTACGGTTGGTATGTCTCTTGCCGCACTCAACTGCCGGCTCCGGCCCAGTTCCATGGCCGCCGAAATGATTATAGCCTTGGCATCACCGATTCCTTTTACCTCCTGCATTTGTTCCAGTGATAGCCTGCCCAGTTCTCGCAGGTCGTTGTTGGCCAGTTGCAACACATCTTTCGATACTTCTACTGCCGAGCGCTGCAATGTACCGCTACCGATGAGTATGGCCAGCAGTTCCGCATCTGTAAGCGCGGAAGCACCTTTTTCCATCAGTTTCTCCCGTGGCTGCTCCTGTGCACTCCAGTTTTTTATGGTGTTGGGCTCGTTCATCAGCATGAAAATACATGAATTTTATAGTCTCAAAAACAATTATAAGGATTTGTTTTATGGTTATCAGTTTCCGCTATTGGCCAGATGCTTTATTTCTGCCTTTAGCCTGTTAACTTCGCACTTTAATTGTTTTAGCCTTTGTCCAACACTTTTACATACGTGCCTTACCAGGAAACCGGTTACTTTTCGCAGCTGGCCACTGATTACGTTTCCGGGCATCCGGATATTGCACCATTTTTTCGTTACAAGCCTGATTATCAGGGGCTGGCACAGGCTATATATGCACGAAGCAATTTTCCGGTAAACAGGGAACTGCTGGTTTCCGTGCTCAAAAGGCAGTATACGGGTTTTTCTGAGCAGGCTCAGGTAACAGATAATATTACAGCGCTGGCCAGCAATAATACTTTTACAGTTTGTACAGCGCACCAGCCCAATCTGCTCACTGGTTATCTGTACTTTGTATACAAAATAATCCATGCCATCAGGCTTGCAGAAGAGTTGAGCAAGCTGCATCCTGATAAAAATTTCGTCCCCATTTACTACATGGGCAGTGAAGACGCAGATATTGAAGAACTGGGCACATTCAGGTTTCGTGGCGACAAATACATTTGGGATGGTGACGGACAAAAGGGTGCCGTTGGCAGGATGGATACAAAGGGTTTAAAAGCAATGCTAGGGGAGCTTTTTAAATATTTTGGTCCTCCCGGTAAAAATTGTGATGATCTGCAGCAACTGATCACAACCGCCTACCTGCAACATAAAACCATTGGCCAGGCTACCCGTTATCTCGTACATGAGCTGTTTGGCAGGTTCGGGCTGGTAATTGTTGATCCTGATGATGCCGAACTGAAACGCACTTTTATTCCGGTAATGCGCGAAGAGCTGCTGGCAGGCAGTTCAGTTGATATTGTTTCCCGTCAGATAGAAAAGCTTGCTCGTAAATATAAAATACAGGCACACCCCAGGGCTATCAATCTGTTTTATCTGGCAGACGGAATTCGTGAGCGGATAGAGAAATCAGGCGACAAATGGATTGTTGTTAATTCAGATATTCAATGGACTGAAGTATCGCTTATCAATGAACTGGAGCAGCACCCCGAACGTTTCAGCCCGAATGTAGTACTCAGGGGCTTGTTTCAGGAAACCATTCTGCCTGATGTCGCATTTATAGGTGGTGGGGCAGAGGTGGCGTACTGGATGCAGCTGAAGACACTGTTTGACCATCACAACGTATTCTATCCAGCTATTTTTCTTCGTCAGTCAGTTATGTGGATACCGCCGGCTTTGTCTGAGCTGTACAAAAAGCTCGGCTTCAGCATTGCAGAAATTTTCAAACCCGAAACTGAACTACAGAAAGACTATCTGTCTAAAAATACCACCGTCAGCTGGAAGACAGACGAAGAAACTAAGGCTGTGGAAGAATTATTGAATGGCATCAAGAAAAAGGCAATTGCGCTTGATGCTACCCTGGAAGGAGCAGCGGGTGCCGCAACAGCAAGAGTGCTACATCAGTTCAGTATTCTGGAGGATAAAATGCTACGGGCCGAAAAACGGAAAAATCAGGTTCACATGGACCGTATCGCGCGGCTCCGTCAGTCACTTTTTCCGCAAAACGGGCTGCAGGAAAGGGTCGAGAACTTTCTGGAATACTACCTGATGGCCGGCCCTGCTTTTTTTGATGTAATCAAACAAGGTATACAGCCTGTAAAAAAAATTGAGTTTCTGGTGATTGAATAAACCTGTTTTATTTTATCTGCTTCACTTACCTTTGTATGGTGAGAAAATTAAAGGCCATTACAACCGCTTTGTCATTTTGTTTGTTACCAGTACTCAGTTTGTTGCTCACAAACTGTAGTAAAAAGGATACAGGTGCTGTAGTGTATACGGGCGATTGCGCACATCGTATAGCAGGTATGTATTCGGGCAGCGACTATTGCTCATCTTTCGGGCAGCCCACTTACCAGTCTACCATCACTGCCAGTGATGCAACAAATATTACATTTAGCAATCTGGGTGGCGCTACTGTAACAGCGGTGGTAGATAGTGTTGCAAGTACTATTTCAATTCCCACGCAAACCTTCCCCGGCTATTTTTCAATCGCAGGTACTGGTACTTTTACTAACAATAGAATTATCATCAACTGGAGCGGCCTGGCCTATGGAGCTCCAGTAACGTGCAGCACTACTTTCACCCGGTAAAATCATTTCATTAGTTCGGCGAATCCAACTGTGGTATACTGCACCGACCAGTCGGGTTGGAAATAATTTTCCTTAATTCTAGCCTTTGGCCATTTTTCCCAGCAACCTATAAGTGTATCACTACCGGCTTTCATAGCAATAGGCAAAAGATTCGGGTCGGCGAACAAGAATGTTCGTTGCGGAACATCGCCCTTTAGTTTAGATAAAATGATGCTTTCCACAGGGGCTCCCCAATTCATTATGAGTGCGCTGTCTGCAAATGGTACAGGTTCTGGTATCACTATTTTGCTCAGGTTTTTTTCTTTCATCTTATTGAGCATCCCATCGAGAATGGTCACCCGGTCTGAGAATTTGTGATGTGCTTGAAATATGAATACAATCCTGATGCAAAAGATGAGGGCAACAAGAAAAGAGCCTGTTTTGATTGTTAGTTTTGGCAATAGGTGAAACACAAATGGAGTACAGCAAATTATGGCCAGCGGCATGTATTCACTCTCTATATAAAATCTGTTGGTGTTTACATCCTTGAATACTATGCCCAGCAGCAATAAATAGCCCGTGGCATATAAAACCGTGAAGACACTGAATACATAGTTTTTTTGCCGGATGGCGAAAAATAGTCCCCCTATAAAAACAGGTATGAACAGCCAGTAGTTGCTCATGAAACCTTCAAAAAAGTACCTGATTACAGGATACTGGAAAATTTCGCTTAAACCGGGTAGTTGTGTTTTTGTGACAAGGTCAATTTTTGTGGCATCATATCCGTGTTCGTTGCCCTGTTCGAATTTCAAGTAGGCTATAGTCAGCAACAACAAAGAAAAAATGACCGTCTGTGTTCTGGAGTAGGGCCAATCATCTTTGTGCATCCAGTTTGCTGCCCACAGATACACGGCAACAATCATGATCAGCGGGTGAGTCCAGATAGCCAGTGCGAAGGTTGCCACAAAAATCAGTATGCCAGCTGCCAGCGGTTTACTTTTTGCTGCAAAATGTGAATTGAGCGCAAATGCAAGAAAAAGCCACGCTATGCCTTGGTGAACCTCATTATTGGGCCAGTAAAAGGTGTCGCTCACAAACAGTGTTAAGTACAGGCCAAATAAAACGGCAAGCTGATAATTCCTGAATTTATAAACGAGCAATAACGCAACGATGCAGTAGAAAATATAAAAACTGGCTGAGTACAGCACTGTCAGCAAACGAAAAGGAATCCCGCATTTGGATAACAGCAACGGAAACATTTGTGTAATAAACGATCCGATACGATGCTCTTCAATGTGTAGCCGACCATCATTAACAACTCTGAACAAAACATGCGGGGCATCAATAAACAGCATTCGCTCTTTGTAAAACAGTATGGCTCCGGCTAGCAAAACCAGAATTAATACCGGCACTAAACGGGCAACAGCTTTAAGTTTATTAACAGTGGGTTGTATCAGTGATGTGGTTTCCCGCATTTGGCAGTAAATGTAAAATTTAATTCCTTTTATTCGTCCGCGTTTCAGCTGAGCATACTTTTGGGCTTATATTTTACGTTTACCGTGTAAGGGCATGATTTTTGTACGTTATATTTGCAAAAAAATAGTTATATGAAACACACACTCTTGATTTTGGCCGCTGTGGCTTGTTGGGTTGCACCGCTTCATCTTCAGGCAAAAAGCCCGGTGGTGGGCCCGGTGAAGAACATTGTACCTAAAGTAACCTTTGGTTTAAAAGGCGGACTCAATCTACAGCAGACCTCCGGCTCATTGGCCGACAATGCATATAATGCAGGTGGTTTGGGAGGTGTTTTTATAGGGCTTACTAAGAAGAAAATTGGTGTGCAGGTTGAAGGGCTTGTCAAGTCGGCTAAAGTAGATTATACGCCTCTCTATAATCCAGGTATTGGTGTCACAGCCAAAGTACACGTCAATACGGTGTCGTTGAACGTTCCTGTTTTGTTTGAATATAAGCTGTTTTGGCGCATATGGGGGCAGATTGGTCCACAGTTCAGTACCATTCTTTCAGCTAAGCAAAGCTCTAAAGACGTAAAAAACCAATTTAATACTACCAACTTCGATGGAGTTATTGGTCTGCAGGCAATCCTACCTGCCCATTTTACTTTGAGTTCTCGCTATATTTTGGGGCTCACAAATATGAATGCGTCAGAAAAAAACGTTGCCGGTGCTATCGATACATGGAATGAGCGGAGTGTTCAGATTGCTTTGGGTTTCCGTTTTATGTAACAAGCCAGTTAATAGCAGTGTGTACGCATAATTGGCCTATTTTTGCACAACAAAAACAACTCATTTGAAACTTCAATTACTTTCCGCATTCATTTTTACTTTGTCATTTTGTTCGCTGGACAGCCAGGCTAAGTTATTTTCCGGAGATCCCGCTCACAGGGATTCAACTGCCCCGAAGGTGGAGTTTGGCATTAAAGCCGGATTAAACCTCCAGAAAATGGCCAGTGAATCTACCTGGGAAGACAAGATGTATCCGGGCTTTGCAGGTGGTATTTTTATGCAAACCGGTAAGAACAAGTTTGGTGTTCGCATAGAGGTGCTGGCCTCAACTGCTCATTGCAAGTTTAAGAAACTAATAGTTGATTCGATTGGTACAAAAGGTGAATTCAATTCACTCAGTATTGACGTCCCACTATTGCTGGAGTACAAAATTGTACCATTCCTTTGTATCCAAGCGGGTATTCAATACAGCAGTATTATTTCAAATACAGCCAAGAATGGTTACCAAGGCGAATCCAAATTGCTGTTTAAGAATGGTGGATTTGCAGTAACTGGAGGTCTGGAGGCCCGCTTACCCATGAAGGTGATAATTGGCGCAAAGTACGCTTATGGGTTAACCAATCTCAATAACAATACGCTTATTACTGAAGAACCGTGGCAGACTCGCTCCGTCCAATTATACGCTGGGTATATAATTAAATAGATGCTCAGGCATACTACTTGTTATTTTCGGTTACCCGGCTGTATCTGATCAGTGCAAAATAGAAATAACAGGAATCGACAGGTGATTCGGACAACCGTATCTTCTTGAGCCGTTACAGGAAGCGGCCAATAAAACTAATGAAATGGCTATAATAGGTGCGAGGCGCCTGATTTTCGAAAATAGCTACATACGTTTCAATTAAAAATAGTAAAAAGCTCGTTTAACTTTGTACGAAGTTAGCACAAAAATATGAAAAACATTCACTTCATAGCAATAGGGGGAGCAATTATGCATCAATTGGCGCTGGCACTGCAGCGGCAGGGTTATACGGTTTCAGGCAGCGACGACGAGATCAATGACCCTGCAAAGAGCAATCTGGCTGCCGCTGGCTTGCTGCCACCGCAATTTGGCTGGGATGCCGCCAAAATCACAAAAAACATTGATGCAGTGGTGCTGGGCATGCATGCCAAGGGTGATAATCCGGAACTGCTGGCTGCAAAAGCACTGGGTATCCCTGTATTTTCTTTCCCTCAATACGTGTATGAGGTAAGTAAAAACAAAACGAGGGTAGTGGTAGCGGGCAGTCATGGTAAAACCACCATCACCTCGATGATCATGCACATACTAAAGCATCAGGGCATAACCTTCGATTATCTGGTAGGTGCCCGGGTCGCCGGTTTCGATCAGTCAGTTCAGCTGACGGATGCGCCTGTTATTGTACTGGAGGGCGATGAATATCCTGCATCGGTAGAAGAAAAAAGACCTAAAATATTTTTTTACCATCCGCATATCAGCGTTTTAAGCGGTATTGCATGGGACCACATAAATGTGTTCCCAACCTACGAAAACTATTGCAGCCAGTTTGAACAGTACCTGAAGGGTATGGAAAGCGGCGCAAAGGTTTTTTACAATAACGAAGACAGCGAAGTAAAACGCGTTGTAGATGTGGCAGCTGGCCATTTGTCAGTTACTCCGTACAATACGCCTCCATTTCATTACGAAGATGGTACTCCGGTATTAGACACCGCTGCAGGTGCTGTAAAGGTGTCCGTATTCGGCAGGCATAACCTGCTGAACATGCAGGCGGCAATTGATGTATGTAAGGAGCTGGGGGTATCAGAGGCAGACTGTTATACTGCAATTGCCTCTTTCACCGGTGCAGCACGCAGGCTGGAGAAAGTAAAAGAAGAAAAGAATCTGCTCGTATACCGGGATTTTGCTCATGCACCCAGCAAATTGAAGGCTACACTCAATGCCGTTCGCGAAGCGTATCCCGCACATCATCTGGTAGCATGTTTTGAGTTGCACACTTTCAGCAGTCTAAATGAGCAGTTCCTCTCAGAGTACGCACATAGTATGGACGCTGCCGACGATGCAGTGGTCTTCTTCAGCCATCATGCACTGAGTATGAAAGGCTTGCCACCACTCGACCCTTCATCAGTCAAAAAGTATTTTGACAGGGCAGATGTTAATGTTATAGACGATAAATCTGCGCTGGAGGCGGCCGTCAGGAAAATGATTTCGGCAGGTAGTGCCGCCGATAGTAAGCCGGTTTTTTTGTTGCTGATGAGTTCTGGAACTTTCGAAGGAATTGACTGGAATAATGTAAGTTCGCAGTAGAATTTATTATTACCGGTATGCCAAAACTAGCTCTGAAAAGGCCAATTGTATTTTTCGACCTGGAGACCACAGGTACAGACCCTGTCAAAGACAGAATAGTAGAACTTGCTTTTGTGAAGCTGATGCCCGATGGCAAGCGTGAAAAACAGGTGAAACGCATCAATCCCGGTATGCCTATACCACCCGAAGCCACTGCAATACATGGCATTTCAGATGCTGATGTAAAAGACTGTCCGTCATTCAAACAGATTGCCCACGACCTGTACGACTGGATGAAGGGTTGCGACATGGGCGGTTACAACTCCAGTAAATTTGATTTGCCGCTCCTGGCTGAGGAATTCCTGCGCGTAGGTATCAACGTTGATTTTACAGAGAGGCACATGATCGATGTGCAGCAGATTTTCTTTAAAATGGAGGCACGAACGCTCAGTGCAGCGTATAAATTTTACTGCGACAAGCCGCTGGATAATGCCCACAGTGCAGAAGCCGATATTAATGCAACAATTGATGTGCTGGATGCCCAGTTGGAAAGATATGCCGATATTGGCCACGATGTACCCACCCTGCATCAGTTTACCCATACCGATGAATATGTAGACTTTGCCCGCCGTATTCTGCTCAAAGACGGTCATCCGGTGTTTAACTTTGGTAAGCATAAAGGCCGCAGGGTAGAAGATATTTTCAACAGCGAGCCCCAGTATTACGACTGGATGATGCAGGCCGATTTTGCGCTGCACACCAAGCAGAAAATATCTGAAATTCTGAACCGCATGAAACTGAAAAAATCCGGACTGAAGTAACGGTAACAGGCCGGCTTTTACAGGTATAAGGATTTACTATGTTTCCCTCGTGGCAAACTAAAACTGCGTTTTGGCCGTTTATTTGGAAACTTTAGCAAACAATTGTAGAGAAATTAGTCACTTAATCATTATTTTGCCGCCTTATTTTTAGCCTGTTTGAAGAAATTAGTCATCATACCAACCTATAACGAAAAGGAGAATATTGAAAATATTGCCCGCAAGGTTTTTTCTCTGCCAGGCGATTACCATCTCCTTGTGGTTGATGACGGTTCTCCCGATGGCACCGGTGCAATAGTTAAGGGTTTACAGCAGGAATTTGAAGGCCGGCTGCACATAATTGAGCGCAGCGGCAAGCAGGGCCTTGGTACCGCTTATATCGCCGGCTTTAAGTGGGCACTGCAGCGCGACTATGAGTATATTTTTGAGATGGATGCAGATTTCTCTCACAATCCGGAAGACCTAAACCGGTTGTATGATGCCTGCGTGAACGGGGCCGATGTGGCCGTTGGCTCGCGGTACGTAAAAGGTGGCAATGTTGTCGACTGGCCGTGGGAGCGCATACTCATTTCAAAAGGTGGGGCCTTTTATACCAAAATAATCCTCTGGATGCCGGTCAACGACCCTACGGCAGGTTTTATCTGTTACACCCGCAAGGTGCTCAGTACCATTCCCCTCGACGAAGTACATTTTATTGGTTACGCCTTCCAGATAGAAATGAAGTACCGTGCCTGGAAGCTTAAATTCAAAATTGCAGAAGTGCCGATTTCCTTCAAAGACCGCAAAGACGGTGCCTCTAAAATGAGCCGCGGCATAGTTAAAGAAGCCATGTACGGTGTATGGAAGATGAGAGGGTTTAAGTAGGGCAATTTGACAATTGGGCAAAAAAAAAATAAACAATCTTATTCGATAGACATTACCTTATACAACAGCGCACCGTAACCTTTGCGTTTTTTTTATATTAATAGTCCAATCCGAATTGCCGTAAATGGTGTGTGCTGTGCTTATGCAACAACTGCACCTGGTGGTCAAAATCCAGCACTCCGAAAAAGGGGCTTTGCGTGGCTTTGTTTGTATCCTGTTCGTGCACAGCAAAAAAATGATTCAGTTCTGAGCGCAGCTCTGCTATAGCATCCTCTTTAGATGCATGCCGCACAGGTGGCGGCGTATCGGGCATCAGTGCATTGGGTGTATTCTCAGGAAATGGTTTCTCGCTCTCCAGAAAAGCACGTACTCTTGGCAGTTTCTCTTCGGGGGTTACCGAATCCAACAATGTTTTTCCACTGGCTATGCGCACATATTCGCTCATGTGTTCAATCATTTGCTGGACATTCATCTTGCCCCATTTGGCAGGAACACCAGCATCGAGGCCAGTGAGTATATCTGTATAACTGTTTTTCAGAAAATCTGCTTTCTGCTGAAGGTTTTCCATAAAATAAAAAGTAAGAAATGATTAAACATACCGGCGAGGAAAATGCATTCCAAAGCCTTTACATTATACTGCAGATTAACTAAAGCAGTTGTTTTATCAGAGATTCCTGGGTGATGCCTTCTGCCTCCGCCTTGTAATTGCGCAGCACACGGTGCCGCAACACAGGTAGCGCCATTGCTCTTACATCCTCAATATCAGGGGAGTATTTGCCATTTATGAGTGCGTGGCACTTTGCCCCCAGTATCAGGTACTGCGATGCCCTTGGCCCAGCTCCATAAGCAATATACTGGCCAGCAACAGGTGCTGCATTCTTTGACCCCGGGCGCGTTTTCTGTACTAGCCCCACGGCATATTCCAGCACATTATCAGGCACAGGAACGCGCCTTACAAGATCATGGAAATACAGGATATCATCGCCGGTCATCACCTTAGTAAGGTCAGGTACTCTGGAACCTGTAGTGTTTTTTACAATCATTACTTCTTCCTCAAAACCCGGATAATCCAGTGTTATCTGAAACATAAAACGATCCAGTTGCGCCTCAGGCAGCGGATAGGTTCCTTCCTGCTCAATTGGGTTCTGTGTAGCCAATACAAAAAAGGGTGCAGGTAGTTTGTATAAAACGCCTGCAGCAGTCACGCTACGCTCCTGCATTGCCTCCAGCAGAGCGGCTTGTGTTTTTGGGGGTGTACGGTTGATCTCATCTGCCAGAATAATGTTGGCAAAAACGGGGCCTTTGATAAACTGGAACTGTCTGCTTTCATTCAGTATTTCAGCACCAATAATATCACTTGGCATCAGGTCAGGTGTAAACTGAATACGTTTAAACGAAAGGTCCAGCACATCTGCTACAGTTTTAACCAGTAGTGTTTTAGCCAGCCCCGGCACACCTACCAGCAGGCTATGCCCGTTGCATAAAATAGAGATAATGAGCTTCTCCACCACATCGTCCTGCCCTACTATAACCTTTCCAATTGCCTTACTGATTACATTCACCTGTTCTTTCAGCGCATCAGCGGCTTCAATATCTGTTGAAAATGAGTGCATTGTTTTTTTGTACTTTTCCCGGGTTTGTAATAAATGAATGTTTTTGAAATAAAGTGGGCAAGCGCCTGTTAATTGGCTTTTGCCCGGTTTATTTACCCAACATTCCCAATAAACGTGAAAGTTCTATTATTTTGTGTAAAGAAACAAATACAAATTCTTTATAAAAACTTAATTGTAGTGGACATAACATTAAAACAAGCACAGCAACAGGTAGACGAATGGATAAAGACCGTGGGGGTGCGTTATTTCGGTGAGCTTACCAATCTGGGCATCCTCATGGAGGAAGTGGGAGAACTTTCCAGGTTGATGGTTCGGCAGTATGGCGAACAGTCGTTTAAGGAGAGTGACAAGAACAAAGGCCTGGCCGATGAAATGGCTGATGTATTGTGGGTGCTTATGTGCCTTGCCAATCAGACTGGCGTCGACCTGACGGATGCATTGCAAAAGAACTTTGAGAAAAAGAACATCAGGGATGCTGCCCGGCATAAAGAAAATGAGAAACTAAAATGAGCACTGCCGGTAAAAAATAAGGAAGCCCCGAATACCGGGGCTTTCCTGTTTTTAAGCTTTAGTTGTTATTGCATCTTCACAAATTTCTCAGCTTTCAGCAATGTATTATTTTCGTCGTATACCATGATCATATACATACCATCAGACAACTGGCCCACATTGATGCTCACTGCTTCTTTGTGGTCAATCAGTGTTTTACCATCTGGAGTAGCGATTGAAACAAATACCCTAACCGGTGCATCTATATGCAATATTGAAGTTGCAGGGTTTGGATATATCTTCACCTTACGCAGGTTAACCTCCTGAACCTTATTGACACCAGGGAAAATAAACGGAGCAGATGTATCGCTACAGCCATTCAGCGTAGTTACAACAACCGTAAATGTATCACCAGCTATTCCCAGAGGCTGCATACTCTGAGCTGTATCACCGGTTATTGCAACACCATTTTTAAACCACTGATAAGTTACAAATGTATCAGTCTTAAGCCTAACTGCAGCAGTATCGAATGTGATCACAGGAACCTGTGCAGGCAATACTGTGGTTGCCGAGAAGAGCTCCTCACAAGTACCGTTGCTGATGCTGGCAGTATAGGATCCGCCTACAGAAGCATAATACCATGAATTCACTTCGCCAGCCAATGGTAAGCCATCCTGATACCACTGGTAAGTAATACCGGTACTGTCAGAAGTCAATACATACAAAGTAACAGTACCGTTTCCACACAACGTTGCTGAACCCGAAGGGAACAGTGCTGCTGTAGGCATTGAATTACCAACAGTTACCGGGAATATTGCAGAAGAAACGCAGCCTGTTGTAGGCGAAGTAACTGTGTAGCTGATAGTGACACTTCCTGGAGAAACTCCCGCTACATTGCCTCCAGGGCTCACAGTTGCCACTGCCGAATTGCTCGTGCTCCACGAACCACCAGCGGTTGAATCGCTGAGGTGAATTATCAATCCCTGACAAACTGACGACAAGCCACTGATAGGCGAAATAACCGGGCCGCCGGTTACAGTGCGGGTTGCGGTTACAAATGTATCACAACCAAAACTGTTGGTTACTGTATAAGTAAATGTAACTGAACCAAGAGATACGCCTGTAACTACACCCGCAGGGCTGATTGTAGCCACCGTTGCATTGCTGCTTGTCCATACACCACCTGCTGTTGCGTCAAGCAAGGTTACTGTTCCACCCTGACATATAGTGAGTGAACCTGTAATAGGCGCAACAACCGGAGGGCCGCTTACGTTAACAACGGCTGAACCGCTCATTGTGGCAGAGCAACCCGTTGATGCATCTGTACCTATAACTGTATAAGTACCGGTAGTTGTATGGAAACCAAAATCAAGTGAAAGCCCTGTGCCTGAAAGAGGTGTACCCACTGTTGTAACACCAAAATACAACTGGTATATAACGCCTATATCTGAATTGGATAATACCAGGTCAAGGCCACCAGTTCCCAGGCAATAAGTGCCGCCGCCTGTCACCGTGTAAGCAACTGGCAACGGATTAACCAGTACAGCTGCGCTTGCAGCCATGTTGTTCGTACATCCGGTAGAAGTATTTGTTGCAACTACTGTGTAGGTGCCTGCGGTAGTCTGTGGCCCGAAGTTTAGAGAGGTACCTGTTCCCGCCATCGGTGAACCAGTAGGGGTACCACCCAGCATCAACTGATAATCAACACCAGCCTCTGAACCACTGAGTGTAACATCAACGCCGGGAGCACCTGCACAAATTGTTCCTCCACCTGCGACATTAAATACCAAAGGCAATGGATTAACAACAACACTAACACTGCCTGCCATATTGCTTGTACATCCGGTAGTAATATCTGTTGCTACAACAGTGTAAACACCGCCTGTAGTCATTAAACCAAAATCGAGCGCGCCACCAGTTCCCGTGAGCGGAGCGCCAGAAGCAACGCCACCAATAAATAACTGATAACTGATACCCAGGTCAGATCCATCTGTGCCAACATGTACACCTGTTCCCGAAGCGCAGTAACTGCCACCACCGTTAACATTGTGTATTGCAGGTGTTGGATCAATTGCTACAGTTGCAGAACCAATCATATTGTTTGCACAGCCAGTAACAGCATCTGTAGCAACGACGGTATATGTACCCGCACCAGTCTGCAAACCGAAATCAAGCGTTCCGCCTGTTCCAGCCATAGTTCCTAATGCCAAACCACCAACAAACAACTGATAATTGACACCAGTTACAGAACCAGAAAGGCCAACGCTTACACCTGTTCCACCAGCACAATAGTTGCCACCACCGGTTACAAAAAATGTTGTGGGCAGAGGATTAATTGTAATGGTAGCAGAACCCGCCATATTTCCAGTGCAGGTAGTTGTAGCGTCTGTAGCAACTACGGTATATATGCCTGCGGCCGTCTGCAAACCAAAATTCAAAGCCAGGCCAGTGCCGGCAACGGCTGTACCAACCGGCGTAACACCAAGATACAACTGGTAGTTAACACCAGCATCAGATCCATCCAAACCAATCACAACACCAGTTCCGCCTGAACAATATACACCGCCACCGTTCACATTGTGAGCAGTTGGCAAAGGAAGTGTTGTAATAGCAACGCCGCTAGTCATATTGTTTGTGCAACCTGTAACAGTATTTGTTGCAGTTACGGTATAAAATCCGGCTGCAGTCTGTAACCCGAAGAAAAGTAAGCCTCCGGTGCCAGCCACAGGAGTACCTACCGGGCTTCCCAAATTAAGCAACTGGTAAGTTACTCCAACCTGCGATCCGGTTAAACCGATGCTGACGCCTGAACCGCCTGTGCAGTAGCTGCCGCCACCGGTAACAGTAAATGCCGTTGGCAGAGCAGTTGTGGAAACCACAGCACTACCGGTCATATTGCGTGTACAAAGAGTTATTGCATCAGTAGCAACCACTGTATAAGTGCCTGTTGCAGTCTGCAAACCAAAACTGATAGCACTACCAGTGCCTGCTACAGGAGTTCCGACCGGCGAAGCGCCCAAAAACAATTGGTAATTAACACCTGATACTGAACCTGATAAACCAACTGTAACGCCTGTTCCACCAGAGCAAAAGCTACCACCACCAGTTACTGCAAACAAGTCAGGCAGCGGATTTATTGAAACTACTGCGCTGCCAGCCATTGTAGTCTGGCAACCACTTATCAGGCTGGTGCCAACGATTGTATAAGTAGCAGCAACTGTCTGTAGGCCAAAGTTGAGTGAACCGCCTGTGCCGGCCAAAGAGCTAACAAGTGTAGCACCTCTGAATAACTGATAAGTAGTTAAGTTCTGTGAACTGGCAAGGCCAACAGCCACACCTGTTCCGCCTGAGCAGTAACTGCCACCACCTGTAACCGCAAATGCAGTAGGCCCGGCAGTGATTGTTACATTCGCTGAACCAGTCATGGTATTTGTACAACCAGTGGTTGTGTTAGTTGCGATTACTGTATAAGTACCTGATGATGTACGGTTACCAAAAGAAATTACTGCACCTGTACCTGCAACTGCAGCACCTGAAGGCGAGCCCAAAAGTATAGGCTGATAGCTAACACCAGCAGTTGAACCGCTCAGGCCGATTGTAACTCCTGCACCACCAGCGCAGTAAGAACCACCTCCTGTTACGTTAAACGCCGTTGGCAAAGGATTAATAGCAACGGTTGCGCTGCCAGGCATGGTTGCCGTGCAACTTGTCGAAAGATTGGTAGCAACAACTGTATAAACGCCTACGGTTGTCTGCAACCCAAAATCAAGTGCACCAAATGTTCCTGTCAGAGGAGCGCCAACAGGTGTTGCGCCACGGAACAACTGATAACTCACACCACCTTCTGAACCACTAAGTCCAACAGTCACGCCGGTACCACCCGTGCAATAACCGCCGCCGCCTGTAACACTGAACAGTGCTGGTGCAGTATTGATGGTAACAGATGCACTGCCCTGAGTACCCCAACATCCGCCTGATAAAGCACGGAAGTAATAAGTTCCTGTTGAAGAAACTACTTGAGGTGTTCCACCTAAAACTGTTGAAGTGCCACCAGAAGTTACCCCCTGGAAAAAGATTGTTCCGCTGCCACCATTAGCAGCTGTCAGTGTTGCGCTGCCACATGCAGCACCACCGCCGGAAACAGTTACAGCAGTTGGAAAAGGATTGATAGTAGCAGTTATTGTATTTGAAGTAGCAGTAGTTGGGGAAATACAAGTACCACCAACAGAAGTCATAATACAGCTAACCGTGTTGCCATTGCTCAGTGAACTGGTGGAGAAGAAGCCACCTGCACCAACAAACGAACCATTAACAAACCACTGATAAGTTGGTGCAGTGCCACCATTTACGGGAGCAGGGTTAAAAGTGATTGGAGCACCTGTACATGCTGCCGCTGAGGGAGATGCCGTAATGGTTACCGCGGGAACTCCTGCAGTAAGTATCGACAAATCGCCAAAATCGGTGCCGCTTGCGCCCGTAACTATTCCTGCAACACCAAAATCAGACTGCGCAAAAATGTAGCCCGGTAGAGACGTTGTTGTTGTTGCCTGTATGCGCAAATTTGAAATTGTAATAACATCGGGACGGGATACACCTGTTGCATTGAAGTTTATAGTTAATGCACCAGCTGAGATACTGGTCACACCTATTGAAACATCGTTTCCGGGAGCAGCAGTAACCGTTGGCACAGAAACAACAAAAGTCCATCCGGGAGGAGGCGCCAAAACAATAGAACTTGCACCGGCATTAAAGTCACCAGTTGACCCTTCGGTGATTGTAATATTCCCCAAAGTATTAGACCCTGTGGCAATAGTGCTGCAAATGTTAGTACCACCACTTGCAGGTGTAATTACTACTGCAGCAAAGCTGCCAAAACCTAAAAATGAAAACAGCATTGTCATCAATAACAGGCTGAATTTTCTTGATCGGCTGACGGGATTAATTGGATTTAACGAGTGTAAATTTTGTTTTTTCATAAGCATGATCTTAGATCAAAATTATATTAGTCGGAATTAGTGGTAAACTTACTAAAAAAAACGTCATAAGACAAGAAACGCATGTAATTATTTTATCCAAAAATGCACCAAAACTGAACATATTAAATTTTCATTGTGCAATCGGCCAAACAGCAGATGATTTTTTGCAACACAATGGACTTATAACATGTTTATGGAATATAATTACACACCAAGAGATGCACATTTGACCGCACGATTCAAAGCAAAGAATTGATGAACCGGTCAAATTAGAAACCAGTTTATATAGTGTGAAAAAATTAGAAAATCAGCCTGGAATTCTTGCTATGTATTTTGCCATTTCCTTAATCTGATCAACCACCTGTGCATTAGTGGCTTTACAGGATTTGGCTTTATTAAAATAAATCTTGGCATTACGAAAATCACGGCGCTGAATACAGATACCAGATAACTGCAGATAGGCTGTTGCGAGATTATCGGCATCGGGCAAACCAATTTGGACTGCTTTTTTCAAGTGGTCAAAAGCCTCGCGGGTATTGCCTTTCTTTTGTGCAATGGCTCCTAACTGCAGGTAAGCGGTGCCTTCATATTCCTTCTCCGGCATGCCTGACTCCAGGCCTTTTCTGAGCTGTGCCTCTGCTGAATCCAAGTCTTCTCCGATTGTGGAGAAATTAGCCTGCAGCATATAGTAGGATGAGCGGATGGGCTTGTATAACAAATTCGGGAACTTCACTTTTTTCAGCAATTTCTGGGCTCCCTCCATATCACCGCTTTCCATATAGCCCTGTATCAGGGTCATAGGCCCTACCATAAAATAGGCAATAACCATCAGAATAGATATCAGGAAAGGTATCCAGGCTATCCACCATGTAACTTTAAAACCTAATAAAAACCCAAGAGCGAATAAACCGATTGCTATAGGAATACGATAATAAACTAATATACGTCTGAAATTCATAATATAAATTGGGCGGCAAATATACCGCATTTTTGGAAGAGTGCAGATGCTATAGGTTATCTTTCAATAAATAGCTCAGGATATATATTTCAGTCAGATAACACATGGCGTAGCATAAAACCGGTTTTATGCCAAATACTTATTGCGAAACCCTATTTTTGCCGTACCCATAACCATATTTTTTTTGAACGAAGCTTTCTGCAAGCCAATAAGTGATTGCAGCATTGATTAAACTACATTTGACGAATAACGATAACTCACAACGAATATGGATTGGTTTGAAAACTGGTTTGGCTCACCGCACTACAAAATTCTCTACCAGAACAGGGATGAATTTGAAGCACAGGAATTTGTAGAAAACCTGATTAAGTACCTAAATCCTGCAAACAGCAGTAAGATGCTCGATATTGCATGCGGCGAGGGGCGGTTTGCGCGACAGCTCGCTGAGCATGGCTTTGATGTGACTGGCATTGATATATCTAAGGAAAGCATATGCGCAGCGAAAGCCTGTGAGAGCAGTAATCTGCAGTTCTTCACCCATGATATGCGGCTGCCTTTTTACATTAATTATTTCGACTACTCTTTCAATTTTTTTACGAGTTTCGGATACTTCTCACACGACCGCGATCATTTGTCTGCCGCACGGGCTTTTGCCGCCTCATTGAAACCAGATGGCCTGCTGGTGATTGATTACCTGAACGTAGAACATGTGATGGCTAACCTGGTAACGGAAGAAACAATAGAGCGCGGTAAATACACTTTTAGAATAAAGCGCAGGATAGAGCGCAATCATTTCATCAAGGAAATCAATTTTATTGACGACAACAATCAGCCGGGAAAATTCACAGAAAGTGTTGCCGCTTTTACACTGTCTGATTTCATCAGGATGTTTAAAACCGCCGACATGGCACTGACCGGCACATTTGGCGATTATCAGCTGAACGACTACCATCCAGTAGATTCGCCCAGGCTCATCATGACCTTTAAAAAGAAATATGCTTAAGGAAATTCAGAATCTGGTAGTACGGGTGGACCACAGTATATGGTATTACCTGAACACTCAGTGGCACAACTCTTTTCTGGATTTTGTGGTACCCTATCTGAGGAATCAGTATTTCTGGTCTCCGTTGTATTTATTTCTGCTGATCTTTCTCCC
>OMJB01000056.1 GCA_900299255.1 Sphingobacteriales bacterium | reverse complement strand
GTCAATGTTGATTCTAATAGTTCGGGCGATGGATACATTTGGCCCGCAATAAAAATTGAAGCGCCTGAGGCTTGCCCCAGGTATACTGGTATCGGTATTAAAAATGTACAGGTAGGGCCTTCGCCCGAATGGTTGCAGCAGCGGCTGCAGGCTATTGGGCTCCGCAGTATCAACAATATTGTAGACGTTACAAACTATGTGCTGCACGAATACGGGCAACCACTGCACGCATTTGATGCTGATACAATTAACGGCAAGCAGATCATTGTGAAGTTCCTGCCAGAAGGCACTGCCTTTATCGCGCTCGATGAAAAGGAAAGAAAGCTGCAGGGTAGCGACCTGATGATCTGTGATGCTGCCGGCCCGCTGGCTATTGGAGGCGTGTTTGGTGGCTTGCACAGCGGTATCACAGAACGCACAACCCATGTGTTTCTTGAAAGTGCCTACTTTGAACCAAGGCACATCAGGCGCACATCACTGCATCATGGCCTGAGAACAGATGCGGCCACACATTTTGAGAAAGGTGTGGACATCAATAATGTTGTACCTGCACTGCTACGTGCTGCATCTCTTATTGCTGAGGTAGCAGGCGGCACTATAGCATCTGATGTTGCTGATGTTTATCCTGCGCCATTGCAGCCTGTATCTGTTACTGTTACTTACGCATATATCCAGAAGCTGGCCGGTAAAGTATACAAGAAGCTGGCAATACAGGAATTGCTGACAGCATCTGGTTTTGTGATTACTGCCGAAACAGATGATGCGCTTACGCTTCGGGTGCCGTCCAATAAAACAGATGTTTCACAGCCGGCTGATATTGTTGAAGAGATACTACGTATTGACGGGCTCGACAATATTGAGATTCCTTCCAGGTTGAATATTGCTATGACAAAGGCCATACCCGGCGACCGCGAAACGCGTAACCGCATAGCCGAACTGCTTTGTGGTATGGGCATACAGGAGATACTCACCAATTCTATAGTGAACAGTAAGTATTATCCCGAACGGACTGGCCTGGTGAGAATGATCAATAGCCTCAGCAACGACCTTGATGTAATGCGGCCTTCTATGATGGAAGGTGGCCTGGAGGTAATAGCATACAACTGCAACCGCAAAAGCCAGAACCTGAGCCTGTTTGAATTCGGAAACACATACACACAGCAGGGCGATAAATACATTCAGGAAGCTAAACTGGCATTATGGATAACGGGTGATGTAACATCCCTCAACTGGGACCGCAAACCTGTGCCTGCAAGTATTTTTCATTTAAAAGGCATCATCAGCAATCTGCTGCAGTATAGCGGCATTAAGAATGCTGCCGTTGACTATGCTGAAAATGAATCTGAAATTTTCTGGAAGTGGAAGAATCAAGTGATATGCAGCGCAAGCCAGATACCTGCCAAAAGGCTGTCGGAGTTTGATATTAAACAGGATGCCTGGTATGCAGTAATACATTGGGATATATGGCTCAAAGCAATGGCAGCCGGCAAAGTAAGTTACCGGGAGGTGTCAAAGCATCCTGCCGTGCAGCGCGATATTGCCATCATTATTGATAAGGCGGTAACGTACAGGCAGGTGCAGGCTGCTACTGAGCAGCTGAAACTGGAGCCGTTGCAGTCTTTCGGTTTGTTCGATATTTTTGAAAGTGAAAAGCTGGGGCCGGGTAAAAAATCATTTGCATTAAGTTATACCTTCCAGATGCAGGACCGCACTTTAACAGATGCGGAAACTGAGCAACTGATGAAGCAAATCATGGATGCCTACAGGAATAAACTCAGCGCGCAAATTCGGGAATAATGGAATCACTGGACCGGCTTGGTAAAAAACTGGATACGCTGCTGAAAAAATATGCAGCACTTGAGGCGGAGAACAAACGCCTCAAGGAAACTGTTGCCGCCGAGATCAGGAAAACCGAGAAGCTGAACAAAAAGCTGGCCTCGCTGGAGAAAAACATGGTGAGCGTTCACCTGGATAAGGCTGCAGGGAATGAAGAAGATATTGAGAATATGCGTTCTCAGCTTGATAATGTGATCTCTGAGATTGATAAAATCCTGCACACGCTCAATGATTAGGAACAGATATTTGCTGCCGGGTATATTGTTTGTGCTTGCCCTTGTTTCGGTGGCATGCACACAGCAGCGGCAGCCATGCCTCACGCCCAAAACAGCCAGCCTCATTATCGGAGCCATTCATTTTAAAACAGACACCAGCACAGTTCCTGTGGATACTGTGTTGCCACATGCCACGTTTTATCCGGTGTCTTCGCAGCAGAATTTCGTTACTGTTTATCCGCCGCAGGCTTCTTTTACTGTTTCGCTTTCACCTGATACGGGTTATTGTCAGTGGTTGTTTGAAACTGATTCGCTGAAGCATACACCGGATACCGTATCTTTCTATTACCAGCGCAATGCAAAGTTTCTTTCCAATGCATGCAGATTTACTTATTTCTACAGCATTGATTCAATACATACTACGCACCTGATCATTGACTCCCTGCGCATCCTCAACAATAGTGTCACAAACAATGTCAATACAAAACACCTGCAGATATATATCCACCGCAGTTTTTAGCTGCATTTTGTGGGTGTTTGCTGTGCCTGTATTGGCGCAGTCAGATCCAACTGCGGTAGACACGCTGAACACTGCCAATCTGAAGAAGCACGACAGTGCAGGCCGTCAGTTATGCCTGGGTGTAGATGTGGTACGTATTGGTGCCAACAGTTTTTATTCCGACCGTTATGCCTATGAATTTCAGGCTGACTACTATGCCCGCAATGAATTTTACCTGGCCGCAGAGGGGGGCTGGGGTGGATCGAAAGTGAACTACGACGACCTTAAATACACCACCACCAACAGCTTCATACAGTTTGGCTTCATTAAAAGCATATTATCCCGCAGCAGCAAGACAGACTGGGATATGATGATGATGGGTATGCGGGCAGGGTTTGCCAATGTGAACAGAAGCCCCGTAACCTACACTGTTATTGACAGTGTTTGGGGTAACACAGGGACGCAGAGTATCGGGCCCACAAGTTTTCCGGTATTTTGGCTGGAGGTAACAGGCGGTATGAGAGTGGAGATAGTGCGTGGGCTTTTTGCGGGTTGGAATATAAGAGGCAAGTTTGTAATGAACGGCAAGTCATTCCGCGACCTCTCTCCGTTGTTTATTGCCGGCTACGGCAAGGGTGATAAAAATGCCAACTTCGACTTCAACCTCTATATCAGCTACGGTTTCAGATGGAACCGGAAACCGGCACAACTAAAATAGGGCCCGCATATGTTGTTGCTGAATTAGGTTCTGAAACTGTACTTTTTAGCAAAAGGTTTTCCATTCACAAGGCATTTTACCGATACGGTGTAGGTGTGGTCACGCTGTAGTGGGCTCTTAGGTATTCCGCATATGGTATTCCATTGAGAAAAATTGGTGGCGGGTTTTTTGGACGATGATATATAGCAAGGGATAATAGTATTGCCCGCATCTCTCAATTCAAAAGAGGCTTTAGTGATGGCTTGTTGCAGATTAAAACTGACTGTAATCGGGAAGCCCGGATCTTTTTTCTCCTTAGGTTCTGTTTTCGGATAAGGATATTCCCAGCCCATCACCAGTGGTACGTTTTGTTGTTTATCGCCCGGATATACAACCGGCTCTGCCTTTGACGTCAGCATGTTTTTAGGGATGCAATAAAGGAGCGTCACTTCATACCCTTTTTCTTCATAGTAGCCAATCCCGATTTCTGTGAGGTTCGGTTGCAATAGCGGCACCCGGTGGTAAAAAGTGGCTATCCATCCGCTTACTGCTGCAGATGGTTTTATGTAGTGTATTACTGCCTTGCTACCCGCTTCTCTGCCGTTCCTGCTGTAGCCTTCCAGCCCCTCTGGCTCCTCATGAGCCTTCAGGCCTGCAGTTTCTTCCCTGCCTTTGTTGAGGGCCAGATACCTGGCATGTGCAGTGCACCAATCGCTGAGCGTGTCGGATAGGCTAACCGGATTAAGGCCTGCCATTTTTCTTGCAGTATTCAGTTCGTCTAATGCCGCCTTTTTGTCAGCAACGAGCGACCAGCTCTGTGCACCAGCATAAGTGTACAGTAGCAGTAACACCAGTAGATTAAGATGCCTCATTCTAAGCATATCATATCCGTGGCAAAGTAATAAATGCCCTGAAATCTTAATTGAGTTATTAAGGATATTTCACAAAATACCAGTACTCGGCAGTACCCCACAATTTGCCCGACATCGTTGAATCGGTAATGTTCAGTATGCTCAGAAGGGAAAAGGAAATGTTGTTCAGGTTGATATAAACACTGTCACGTGTCACCCCTTTGAAGTACCAGGTTCCGGGTGTTACTCCTGCCGTGCCGCTATCGCTCATAGTACCCGCAGCGTTAAAATTGTAAACGGTATATCTGGAGATTCCGGGAATAATCTCTGACGGAGATATGTCCTGTATGCCATTGTCATTATTGTCAGACCAGATATAGTCCAGGCGCCATTTATGTGCAGTAAGTAGTGCCGTGGTGTCTGTATACGGGCCAGTACTGGCCGGCGGATTTGAGTTTTTCTTTTTGCAGGCAGGCAATATGTTCAGAACCAGCAGCACAATTAATGCAGTAAGCAGCAGCCTTGTTCTCATATACTTTATTCAGCGGGATTTAATGTAATTGCAATCTGGCGGGCCTAAGGTGCCAGCCTTGCCCGGCCCCATTTGCCGGCTTCTTTTTTAGTAAACACAATCCGGTCGTGCATCCGGCTGGCGCGCCCTTGCCAGAACTCAATACGGTTGGGCAATACCCTGTACCCGCCCCAGTGTGGCGGCCGGGGTATCTCGATGTCAGAGAATTCCTGCTGGTATTTTGAATAGTTGATATCCAGTATGTTCCGGTGTGTAATCTCCCTGCTCTGTGGCGATGCCCAGGCTCCTATCCTGCTGCCTTCTGGCCTGGATTGGAAGTAAATATCGCTTTCTTCTTCTTTCACTTTCTCCACCACGCCCTCTATCCTCACCTGCCTTTCCAGCTCCTTCCAGAAAAACACCAGGCAAGCAAACGGATTGGTTACAAGTTCCTTGCCTTTGGCACTGTCGTAGTTGGTGTAGAATACAAACCCATCCTGGTCAAGGCCCTTAAGCAGCACAATACGGGCATGGGGCAGGCCTCCGGTATCGGCAGTTGCCAGCGTCATCGCATTGATTTCAGTGATGGCTGCAGCTTCGGCCTCGGAAAACCATTTTTTAAAAAATATAAGCGGGTCATCACCGGCAGATGCTTCATCAAGTTCCTGAAGCATGTATTCGCGGCGTATGTCGGCAATATTCAGGTGAGCAGCTGACAAAATCTTATTTTTTGTCGTTCGAATTCAGATATTTAAAGCAAACGTACAGAAACTCAATAATCAATAAAAAGAAAAACACCCACATGAGTGTAGGCCCTACATTATTGTTTACATTATCGTAAAAAGCCCCAAGTATCAGTTTGTTCATAACAGTTCTATTTGTTCCGCAAGATACAGTTTTCCTTTTATTCCAGCAATCCCTGGCCACTCCTGTGTCAGTAACAGGCTGTAATTCAAAGCATTGTAATGCAAAAACGTTTTTTGATTCGCGCCCCGGTAGCACAAGCCGATGAAATCCGTTAAGGGGTTTAAGTTTTTTATGTTACTTTCACTATCTAATTTGCGCCCCGATGTTATTGAGGCATGTACCATTTCTGAAATCTGTTTTTTTATACTCTTTCACTGCTTTTGGGGGCCCTCAGGGGCATATGGGCATGATGGTAAAGACCTTTGTGCAGAAACGGAAAGACGTCACAGAAGACGAATTACTTGAATATAATGCATTTTGTCAGATGTTGCCGGGCCCCTCATCTACACAAACGGTAATGCTGATAGCTATGAAGAGGGGTGGGGTGCCACTGGCTATTTTCACCCTGCTGCTATGGGTGTTTCCTGCAGCCCTCATCATGGGAGCCCTTTCTTTCCTTATCTACTATTTTGATACAACGGCAGTTGCCGGCAATAAGAAGATTCCGCTGAATTTGTTTTCCTATGTACAGCCCATGTCTGTAGGGTTTGTTTTTTTTGCCGCAATGCGGATGATGAAAACCAGCATCAGGTTTGTGGCTACAGCCGCTATTATGCTCGGTAGCCTGGTGGCAACATTGTTCATAAATTCGCCATGGGTATTCCCGGCCCTGCTGCTGGTGTCTGGTACTATCAGCAATTTTAGCAACAACCGTATACCCGATGAGCTACAGAAGCCCAAGAAGATCAACTGGATGCACCTGTGGCTGTTCGTGGTTTTGTACCTCGTCGCAATCATACTCAGCGAGCTGGCCCTTCAAGGCCAGTGGCACAATGGAAGGATATACCATTTGTTTGAAAATTTTTACCGGTTCGGGGCAATTGTATTCGGCGGTGGGCAGGCTTTGTTACCGCTGATGTTCTATCAGTTTGTGAGCAGGGCTAATTCACGCCTGCTGTCACCTGAGCAGTTACTTACAGGGTTTGGTATGGTGCAGGCCGTGCCTGGCCCGGTGTTTGCAGTCTGTTCGTTTGTGGGCGGGCTGGCTATGAGCCAGTATGGGCCGGTATGGCAGGCTGTTGGCTGCATTGTAGCAACAGTGGCTGTGTTTCTTCCCAGCACACTGCTTCTATTTTTCCTTTTCCCTGTTTATGAAAACCTCAAGCACCATGTCATCATTTTCAGGGCGCTGGAGGGCATCAACTCAGCCATTGTAGGCATCATATGGGCGTCAGGTATTATCCTGTTCCGCACTATTGCATTCGACAAGGTTACTCTGTCGTTTGAGTGGAGCAATCTGGTAGTTGTGGTAATCACCTTCTGCCTGCTCAATTTCACCAAAATTCCCGCTCCCCTAATAGTAATCGCATGGCTCCTGCTGGGGTGGTCATTAAATCCTTAAACCCGGCATTACTGCTGCTTCTCTTTCAGCAGCGTACCTATATCGGCAATAAGTTTGTTTACAGCTATAGGGTCCAGCCCGTCATAAAATCCGCGCACCCTGCCATAGCCGTCTACCAGAATAAAGTTTTTGTCGTGTATGAAGTCTTTGTCAATGCTGAGGCCAGCTGTATCATCTCCTGCACTGATCATGTAGCTGTAACGCGCCATATCATACAGTTGCTTTTTATCGCCGGTAAGAAACATCCATTGGGCAGGATCAGCATCATAGCGCAGGCTGTATGACTTCAGCACCTGTACGGTATCCTTCTGCGGGTCTACTGTATGCGACAGTATCAGCACATTCTTATTGCCTCTGTATGCCTTATACACTTTCTCCATACTTTCATTCATCTTAGGGCACATGCCTCTGCAGGTAGCAAAGAAATATTCCACCACACATACCTTGCCTTTTATGTCATCATTGCTGATTGTCTTTCCGTCCTGGTTCACGAAAGAAAACGGCGCCACATGGTGGTTCAGGTCGTTGCCTATTATCGGTAACTGCGGCTGCTTGTCCTGGTTTTCCCTGATCTTCGGGAAAATATACCCGATGAAACAAACGGCCAGCAGCATGAAAAAAGAAATGAGGAATATACTTGTTCTGTTTGGCTTCATGCTGCAAAGATAAACCCCATCCTGTTAAGACGGGGTTTACAGTTGATTTTTAATAAAAATTGTTACTGCCAGTGCCACTGGCTGCTACTTATTTAAAGTCGCCTGCTTTAATAAACGATATTTTACCGGCATCCAGGTATTTCTTCATCACACTGTTTATTTCGGCGGCAGTCAGTTTCTGCAGTTTGTCGTCCAGTGCCTGGTCCCACATCATTTTCCTATCAAGGAAGAGATAGCCATTAAGTGTAGTTACCAACCTTGAATCCTCGGCGCGGCCCGATGTGCGGTACTGAATATATCCGCTTTTCGCTTGTTTCAGTTCATCTTCTGTAATGCCTTCCTGTAGCATTTTGGCCAGTTCTTCTTTCCATGCAGCCTCCAGTTTTGCCTTGTTGTCCGGGTTATAAATGGCGTATGATCCAAATATGCCCGTTTCATCCAGCGATGGCACCTGCAGGAATGACCCTACTCCGTAGCTGATACCTTCTTTCTGACGGATGCGCGTTGCCAGGCGTGAGTTGAGGAAGCCTCCACCGAATATAAAATCACCCATTCTTAGAGCCGCATAATCCGGGTTGTCATCCCTCATTTTCAGGTTCATCCCGCACATCAGCATTGCGTTTTTCTTATCTGGTGTTTTTATTTCTTTATTTACCGGAACTGCATCTTCAAACTTATCTGATACACGGGTATAAGCAATAGTTGCTTTCCAATTGGCCAGCATCTTGTCCAGCTGCTGATTTACAGGCGTGGCGTCAAAATCACCTACGAATGCTGCAGTGGCACTACTGCTGCCGTAAAAGTCTTTGTAGAACTTTTTAACATCCGCAAGCGAAGTGGCATTAGTTGCTTCAACTTCTTCGTCTACACTCATGGTGTAATTAATATGCCCTTTCGGACGGCGGCTGAGATTGCGGCTGAACTCTCTTGATGCTATGCTCTGCGGCTCAGACCGGCTCTGTTCCAGGTCACTGATGGTTTCATTCTTCAAAGGCTTGAACTCATCTTCGCTAAATGCAGGCTCATGCAGCATTTCATTCACCAGGTCCAGCACCTGGGCTAAGTTTTGCCTGGTACTCTTGATCACAATAGACACATTCTGGCCTGAACCACCCACATAAACAGACGACGACAGCTTATCAAGTGTTTCGTTAATCTGAGCCATTGTATGGTTTTTGGTACCTCTTTTCAGCATGGATGCAGTGAGCATAGCCGCTGTGCTCTTGTTTTCAAGCGCTTTCTCGTCGCCAAGGCGCAGTGTTATTCGACCTTCCACTGTATTGCCCCTTGTTGATTTTGAAAGCAACGCAAATTTAGCCCCTCCTGGTAGAGTACCTTTCGCTGTGCGTTTGTCTATATTTGCCGGCGATGGGTCAAATGCCTCTGCCTGTGCAAGTGCTGCCTGCCCTTTGTAGTCTTTTACCAGCGCAGCAACATCCGGCTGTACTGGCAGTGCCGCACGCACCGGATTGGCAGTTGGAATAAACTGGCCCACTGTGCGGTTAGAGTTCATGATG
This sequence comes from Sphingobacteriales bacterium, assembly GCA_900299255.1. Classification (GTDB taxonomy): domain Bacteria; phylum Bacteroidota; class Bacteroidia; order Chitinophagales; family Chitinophagaceae; genus Nemorincola. The sequence goes on along the minus strand of OMJB01000056.1, from coordinate 66,994 downwards.
TATGCTTTCACAATCCTGTTTACATCTTCGGCAGTTACCTTTTTCAGGTTGTCGCGATAAATAAATGCCAGTCTCCAGTCACCCTGAGATATAAACTCACTCAGTGCCAGTCCTATATATTCACTGCTTCTGTAAGCCTGCTCAAATCCGTTGAGGATTTTGTTCTTAGCTTTTTCTACTTCATCAGCTGTTACAGGGTTTGTCAGCAGTTCATCAATGGTTTTGTACATTACCTCTTTTGCTTTATCTGCTGATTTTTCCTTCAGCACATCTGCCGAAATGTACAGCCAGGTTGGGTCTTTAAGAGCCGGATCATCTGCCGAAATGCCCGTTGCCAGTTCAGTTTTCACCAGGCTCTTATACAGGCGCCCGTTTGGCTGATTGGTAAGCACATCGTTCAGCACATCAAATGCTGCATAGTCTTTATCAGATCCTGCAACAATATGGTAGCCTACAGCTATAGACTGCACATCGCCTGTACGGTTCAGCGTTACACTGCGTTCACCATCCTGCACGGGTTCTACAGTATATGTCTGTTCCAGCACTCTCGATGGTTTGGCTATGCCGCCAAAATACTTCACTACAAGTGCCAGTGTCTTAGCTTCATCAATTTTGCCCGCTACCAGCAGTATGGCATTATCAGGCTGATAGTATTTTTTATAGAACGCCTGCAGGTTCTTTATTGGTACTTTTTCAATGTCCTCTTTCGATCCTATGGTAGATTTGCCGTAGTTGTGCCACAGGTACATGGTTGACAATACGCGCTCTTCCAGTATCGCTGAAGGATTATTTTCTCCTGATTCAAATTCATTTCTTACCACACTGTACTCACTTCTCAGGTCTTTATCCGCTACAAATGAATTCACCATCCTGTCCGATTCCAGGCTCAGCGCCCAGTTCAGGTTTTCATCTGTTGCATTGAATGTTTCAAAGTAGTTGGTTCGGTCGTATGATGTGGTGCCGTTCGGGCTGGCGCCGTGTGCAGTAAGTTCATCAGGTACATGCGGGTGCTTGGTTGATCCCTTGAACATCATATGCTCCAGCAGATGAGCCATACCCGTTTCACCATAGCCCTCCATTCGTGAGCCCACCATGTAGGTGATGTTTACCGTAATCTTAGGTTTGGAAGGGTCTGGGAAGAGCAGCATATGCAGCCCGTTCGGCAGTGTGTACTCTGTAATACCTTCCACTGAGGTCACTTTCTTTGCTCCCCCCGGTAGTGCAGTGCCGGGTTTTGCTGCCGGTTCTTTTTTCTGTGCCACTGCATTAGTCGCAGAAGCTGCCAGAACAACCATCAGTGTGCCGGCAAATAATTTGTTTAGTTTCATAACCTAAGGTGTTTGATTGAAAACGAATGAAAGCCAAAATTAATAAAATAACCGTTTGTGCGGTGATATGATTAGCCAGAGTGACACTTTCCGCACCATCCGCTGAAATTTTTTCTTTGAGATGGTATTAGCCTCCGCGAGCAATAGTCATTGAAGGCAAGCGTCAGCACATTTCATGGCTGCCTTCCCCCAAACAAAAAACCACCCCGGAGCCCGGAGTGGTTTTCTATAACTAAGTATCTGAAGAATTACTCTCCTGCTACTTCAAAATCAATTTCAACAGTGTTGTCTTTGCCGAAGTCAATGCTTGCTTTGTGCAGGCCGGCTTCTTTCACATCGCCTGTAATAGTGATGCGGCGACGGTCGATCTCATATCCTTTCTGCTCACGGATAGCGCGGGCAATCTGGATAGAAGTAACAGAACCGAATATTTTGCCGCTCACACCGATTTTTGCCCCCACTTTAACAGGAGCTTCTGTCAGTACTGCGATTACATTATTGATTTCAGCAAGCAGTTTAGCTTCTTTCTTGGCCTGCTGCTTGCGGCGCTCTTCCATTACTTTCGTATTGGATGCACTGGCTTCAATGGCATACTTGCCTGGTATCAGGTAGTTGCGGGCGTATCCTGGTCTTACATCCACCATTTCGTGGGCTGAGCCCAGATTGTCAACGTCTTTTATAAGAATGATTTGCATGATTTTTTAATTTTAATACTGCTCAAGAATGTCCCAAACGACTATTTCAACAGATCAGTAACGTAAGGTAAAATAGCCATCTGGCGGGCCTTTTTGATCGCCTGTGATACTTTGCGCTGATACTTCAGTGAGTTGCCTGAAATACGGCGTGGGAGCATCTTTCCCTGTTCGTTGAGGAACCTCTTCAGGAATTCAGCGTCTTTATAATCAATATACCGGATACCCATTTTTTTGAAACGGCAGAATTTCTTTGGCCTTTTCTCAACACGCTGGGTAGTGAGGAATTTTATTTCGTTTTGCTTTGCCATGTTGCTGAAGATTTTAAGATGCGTTTTCGGTTGAAAGGTTTTTACTGCGTTTTTTCAGGTTGTAAGCCACAGCATACTTGTCAAGGCGGGTAACCATATGACGGATGATAGTTTCATCGCGGTTCATCTGGATTTCCAGCTTGGCGTTTAAATCTGTAGGTGCCTGATACTCCAATACATAGTACATACCAGTGGTCCTTTTCTGTATCGGATAAGCGAGCGAGCGTAAGCCCCATGCATCCTGGTGTACAATCTGTCCACCATTGTCTTTAATGAAGTCTGAATACTTCTTCTGAGCGTTTTTGTAATCTTCGTCGGACAGTACCGGAGTGAAGATCAGCATCAGCTCATAGCCCTGCAGGCTGTTTTCTGTTGCCATATTTAAATTTTAAAAGTTAATCCCTTCTCCGGCGGGAACTTTGGATACCTTTCTGTACCTTATGCTTTAAGTACGCTTCTACAGGCTTGTACCACCATTTAACGCTTACCTAAAACCACAGGCTCATCAGGCAGCCGGAATTTTTGGGATTGCAAAAGTATGGTATATTATCTTTCCTTCCAAAAATATTATAGAAAATATTACAATTGGTCAGTATTTCAGTGCAGAAGGGTTGTAAATGTATCGTTTTTTCTGCTGAAGGGCTGGAATTCTGTCAATTTGTCAATTCTCAGCCTTTGGAATATAAATTGTTGATAGTGATATAAACCATAATAAACATATTTCTATGCAGGAAAAAGGTAACATATCCATTCATACGGAAAACATATTTCCGATCATCAAGAAGTTCTTATACTCAGACAATGAGATTTTTCTGCGTGAGCTGGTATCGAACGCAGTTGATGCGGTGCAGAAGATCAAACGCCTGTCTTCTATGGGCCAGTACAATGGCGCTCTTGGCGATGCACTCGTTGAAGTAGCTTTTGATGCAGACAAAAAGACCATTACTATTTCTGATAATGGCCTGGGCATGACCGCTGAGGAGATCAAGAAGTATATCAACCAGATTGCGTTTTCGGGTGCAGAGGAGTTTGTAGAGAAATTTAAAGATGCAAAAGATGCCAACGAACTGATAGGTAAGTTTGGACTTGGTTTCTATTCTGCGTTTATGGTGGCCGATCAGGTGGAGATACAGACACTGAGCTACCAGGAGGGAGCAGAACCCGCCAGGTGGATATGCGACGGCAGCACGGAGTTTGAGATTGGCCCCGGAACGCGCACTCAGAGAGGTACAGATATCATCCTGCACGTCAACACTGATTCAGAAGAATTTCTGGAAAAACACAAACTCGAGGGTATACTTGAGAAATACTGCAGATTCCTGCCTGTGCCGGTTAAGTTTGGTACCAGAAAAGAATATGTTGATGATGACTCCCTGAAAGAAGGTGAAGATGATACCGTAGCAATAACTGAGGATGATGCACCGGTAGCAGCCAAAGAAGATAAAGCACAGAAGCCTGCCCGCAAAGAGATTGAGGTTGACAACATCATTAACAATACTACACCTATATGGACCAAGCCGCCGTCAGAGCTGAAGGACGAAGATTACCTGGCATTCTACAGGGAGCTGTATCCGATGAGCGAAACTCCTTTGTTCTGGATTCATCTAAACGTTGATTTCCCATTTAATCTTACTGGTGTACTGTATTTTCCCAAGCTGAAAAATGACATGGAGATACAGCGCAACAAAATCAAACTGTTCAGCCGCCAGGTTTTTATTACTGATGAGGTGAAGGATATTGTTCCTGAGTTCTTGATGCTGCTGCATGGTTTGATAGACTCACCAGACATACCTCTGAACGTTTCGCGCAGCTTCCTGCAGGCTGATAGCAATGTAAAAAAGATCAACAGCTATATTACCCGCAAGGTTGCCGACAAACTGTCTGAGCTCTTCAAAAAAGACCGCAAGGCTTTCGAAGATAAATGGAGCGACATTGGCATCTTTGTAAAATACGGAATGATCAGTGAAGACAAGTTCTATGATAAGGCAAAGGACTTTGCGCTCATGGGCAACACTAACAAGGAGTACTTTACCCTAAGTGAGTACAACGATAAGGTAGCCCCGCTGCAAACTGATAAGAACGGTACTGTAGTTTATATTTATACAAACGATCCGGCAAAACAGGATTCATTCATACAGTCGGCTAATAAGAAGGGGTATGACGTGCTGCTGATGAACTCACCTATAGACAGCCATTTTGTGAACCACATGGAGCGCAAGCTGGAGAAAACATCCATTAAGCGTGTAGATGCCGATGTGGCTGATAAGCTGATTGATAAGGATGAGAAGATTGACTCAGTGCTCAGCGAAGATGACAGCAATAAAGTGAAAGGTATCTTTGAAAAGGCTATCAACCGCAAAGACATGAATGTGCATGTGGAAGGCCTGAGCCCCGATGAATTGCCCGTAACAGTGACCATGGACGAATTCATGCGCCGCATGAAAGATATGGCCGCCATGGGCGGTGGCGGTATGAGCATGTTCGGTGCATTCCCCGATAACTACAAAGTAGCTATTAACGGCAACCACAAACTCGTCAGCCGCATATTAAGTGCCGGTACTGAAGAAGAACAAAAACAGCTCGCTAAGCAGGCTTTCGATCTGGCTTTGCTCTCTCAGGGTATGCTCACCGGTGCCGACCTTACACAGTTCGTCAGCAGAAGCCTCGAACTGATTTGATAGTATTTGATTGAAGAATTACAGAAGGTTAGTAAAAGATAATTTTAGTCTTTTACTAACCTTTTCTTTATATTACCCGTCTTTAGTTTAACTCGTATTGTTTAACTGCCTTTTTGGGCGCATACAGATCATTATGAAGAATACTATTTTGTTTGCATCATTTTGCATAACTGTTACCGCTTTTTCATGTAAAAAAGAGGATACTGTTAGTACACCTGTGTCTGTATTTAGCACTTATTCGTCAATGGATACCATTTACCAGATGCTGGAGGTAAAGCCCAAATACGTCTCAGTGAATGGTGCAACCGGAGGAACGTTTTATGGAAACAGCGGTACCCGCTATGTAATACCAGCCAACTGCCTGCAGGATGGTGCTGGAAATCCGGTGACAACAAATGTTCAGTTCGAAGTTGCCGAATACCTGAAGAAAGGCGATATGATATTCTCAAAGATGCTCCCGATAAGTGATGGAGAGCCTTTGTTCTCAGGTGGGGAAATATCAATTCATGCAACCCTGTCAGGACAGCCAATATATTTGAGGCCGGGAGGATGTACGGTTTCAGCAACTATTCCAAAGGATAAAGACTCTACACAGGGAATGCAATTTTTTTCTGGGCAGCCCGTTGCCAATTCAGTTGATAATAAGGTAAATTGGAGAAGGTTGACAGATACAGTTAATGCAGTTATTTATAATGGAGATACCGTAAAAATTATATCAGATTCTTTGAAAGAATGCAATGCAGATATTTTTATGACACTTCCTCACTATCAGGCATTTTCAATAGTCTTCAACATATCGGGCGGTATTCAGTTGCCATATTTATCATTATTGCACGCGTGGACTATGTATGATAACTACAAAGGTATTCGACCTCTGGTAAATTACTCTGACGGCATTTTCAGAGAAAGCCATGTTCCTGATATTCCTGTGCACTTTGTTTTTTATGCCCTTATCAACGGTCACTTTTACGCTGGTGTTTCGGGTGCAACTCCCAAAACCGGTGAAACGTACTCTGTTACATTAGTTGAAACAGATCCTAAAGCCTTCAAAGGCCAGCTCAACAACTTGACCAACTAGCTGCCCTCAACTAATTCAACCACTCTGTTGTTTTTTACCTATTTTTCGGGAAAATATTTTTTCGATGAATAGAATTACCGGTGCTTTATTGCTTGCTGCCTCTTGTATACTCATTTCATTTAAAGGTGATAATACGGAGAAGGTCGATTTGCATACCATCATGCTCATCAAAAATGAAGGGTTTGGCAATAGTCAGGTGATGAAGACTTTATCTGAATTGACGGATGTGAATGGCCCCCGCCTCACAGGGTCGCCAGGTATGAAAAGTGCCGAAAAATGGGCTAAAGAAAAACTGGAAAGCTGGGGCTTGGAGCATGTAGCCATAGAGCCATGGGGCAGCTTTGGTAAAGGGTGGGAGATCAATAAAGCATACGTGGCCATGACTGCACCTTACTATCAACAGTTGATTGCAGTGCCCAAAGCATGGACACCCGGTACGAATGGAATGATTAAAGCCGGTGCGATGATTGTGAAGATTGAGTCAATGGACGATATGGCAAAATTCACCGGCAAACTAAGAGGTAAGATAGCCGTACTGTTGCCAGCCGCCGGTTTTGATCCCAAACCAAATTTTGCACCCGATGCCTCAAGGGTTTCTGATGCCGACCTCGAAAAACTGGCAAAAGACCCACATACCGAAGATGCCCCTGCGAACACAACACCAAGAAATGCCAACAGGATGGCTCCGGCCACACGTGCCTCACTCGATTCATTTCTGATAGCCGAGGGTGCGGTTGCTGTGCTCAGCGGCGGTAGAGGTACCATGGGTACTGTATTTACATCTAACGGTGCTTCAAGGGCATGGGACGCCAAACCGGTACTACCCGAAATGGAAATGGGCATGGAGCATCTGGCAAGGATTCAACGGTTGTTGGATGCCGGCAAAGAAGTAACCCTCGAGATGGACACCAAGACAACTTTCTTTGCCACCGACTCTATAGAGAATAACGTAGTTGCCGAAATACCCGGCACCGACCCTAAGCTGAAAGACGAACTTGTAATACTCGGCGGCCATATGGATAGTTGGCACGCATCTACCGGCACTACCGATAACGCCGTAGGCGTTGTGGTAGCGATGGAGGCTGTCAGGATCATAAAAACGCTTGGCCTTAAGCCCCGCCGCACTATTCGAATTGTTTTGTGGAGTGGTGAGGAGCAGGGTTTGCTTGGTTCAAGGGGATACGTAAAGAATCACTTTGCCGACAGGAAAACGATGGAATTGAAACCCGACCAGTCGAAAGTAAGCGCCTACTACAACCTGGATAATGGTGGTGGTAAGATCAGAGGCATTTACCTGCAGGGCAATGATGAGCTGAAACCCATTTTTCAGTCCTGGCTGGAGCCGTTTGCGGATCTCGGTGCCAATACCGTTACGTACCGCAACACTGGCTCCACAGATCACATCTCATTCGATGAGGTAGGTATACCCGGCTTCCAGTTTATACAAGACGGGCTGGAATACGGTACCCGTACTCACCACACCAACATGGACTCTTATGACCGGGCCAGCCCCAATGATCTGATGCAGGCATCCATCATCATGGCTTCATTTGTGTACCACACCGCCATGCGCGATGAAAAACTACCCAGAAAAGTTCTGCCAAAAGCAGTTCAAGTGCCTGCTGGTGCAAAGCATTAGAGCTGGGTTTGCAGGTTTTTTGTGTTTGCTATTGTAACGCCTACTCGGCTCGCTGATTAATGTTTGCCACTCATATCAAACACAATTTCCCCGCCATTCATTAATTCCTGGTGCGTAATAAAATTGCGGTTCAGTGGTTTGCCATTGATGCTCACCCGCTGCACATACACATTTTTGTCACTCTGGTTATTGGCTGTAATTTTCAGCGTTTTTCCGTTTTCCAGATGCAACACGGCAGACGAAACTGCCGGGCTGCCAAATGCGTACTCATCAGAGCCGGGAGCAACCGGATAAAAACCAAGCGCACTGAAAATATACCATGCGCTCATTTGCCCGCAGTCGTCATTCCCGCTCAGCCCGTCTGGTGTAGGGTGGTACATTTTCTTCATGATCATGCGCACCCGCTCCTGTGTCTTCCACTCCATGCCAGCCCAGTTATACAGGTAAGCAATGTGGTGCGATGGCTCGTTGCCATGTACATAATTACCTATGATGCCATCTCTTGTTATGTCTTCGGTTTTCGCAAAAAAACTGTCCGGCAACTGCATGGTAAACAAAGAATCAAGATGTCGCGCAAACCGTTTGCTGCCGCCCATCATTTGTATCATTTCTGTCGGGGCATGCGGCACATAAAGGCTGTAATTCCATGTATTACCTTCTATAAATCCGGGTTCGTCTGTATTGAGTACATCAAAATCCTTTTTAAAACTTCCGTCACTCATCCTTGGCCGCATAAAACCGCTCCCTGCATCAAACACATTTTTGTAGTTCGCTGAGCGTTTTATGTATTCGTCATAGATACTGGCTTTGCCCATTTTCTTTGCCATCTGCGCTATGCACCAGTCGTCATAAGCATACTCCAGCGTTTTAGATACAGATGAGCTGTTCTTGTCTTCAGGTACATAGCCCATCTGTAAGTAGTAACCCACACCATCAAACGATTTGTGGTTCGATGTGGCTATGCAAGCCTGCAGCACCCGCTGCGCATCAAACCCTTTCACTCCTTTTACAAATGCATCTGCAACAACAGAAACCGAATGATAGCCGATCATACACCAGTTTTCATTAGCACTGTTGCTCCATACCGGCAGCATATGGTGCGCACTTTGATCGTAATGTGCCAGCATGGAATTGATCATATCCGCATTGCGCCGGGGCTGTATGATGTTGAACAGCGGATGCAGTGCCCTGTGCGTATCCCACAGTGAAAAAGTAGTATAGTTGGTAAAACCGGCAGCCTTATGTGTATTCTGATCCAGACCTTTATACTCACTGTTCACATCCATGTACACCGTAGGATTTATATAGGTATGGTATACCGAAGTATAGAAGTTTTGCTTCGTTTCTTCATCTCCGGTAATCACCATTTTATTCAGTTCTTTCACCCACGCATCCTGCCCCTGTTTTTTTACAACGTTGAAATCCCATCCTGGTATTTCTGTTCTCAAATTTTCCAGCGCATTGGCAGTGCTTACCGGCGATACCGCAAATTTGATTTTTATCTGCCCGCCATCAGTTGTGTTGAAATCAAAATGGGCTCGCACCTGTGTGCCCGCTATTTCTGGAAAATTGTTTTCCTGATCAAACTTTCTCCAGAATCCCCTGTACACTTCCTTCTTGCTGCTGTTTTGCCATCCGTATGATTTAAACGGCTGCGAGAAAGTCATGGCAAAGTACACCGTGCGTGTGCGCCCCCAGCCATTTGTCTGCCTGTACCCGGTTACCAGCGTGTCATTTTCCACACGGATAAACGTCCATACATTCTTGTCCGGGTAATTGTAAATCCCGTAAACCGCATCAAGAATAATGTGTGCATTGTCAGCCTTCCCAAACGTATACTGATGAAACCCTACTCTTGCTGTTGCAGTAAGTTCTGCGGTTATGTTATACTTATCCAGCTTTACCTTATAGTAGTCAGGTACTGCAGTTTCATTGGCATGTGAGTATCCCGATCTGAAACCGTTCTCCGGATGGTCGGCTGTGCCTGGGTTCATCAGTAGCTTGCCGTTGGCTGGCATAATCAGAAAATCACCCAGGTCAGAGTGCCCTGTGCCACTGAAATGCGTATGGCTGAATCCCACAATGGTCTTATCCTGGTATTGATATCCGGCGCAGTATTTATAAACGTCCTTGTTGTAATGTCCGTCCACTTCATAGGGCAGGGTGTCCGTTTCCGGGCTCAGCTGCACTGATCCAAAAGGTACCGTAGCTCCGGGAAATGTATGCCCCATTCTGTCTGTTCCGGTCAGCGGATTAACATATTTTATCAGCTGCTCGTTCTGGGCAAATGAAGGAACTGCAAAAAGCAGGCAGGCAAAAAGTATAGTGCGCATTATTTAGTTGTTTAAGCGGGCTGGCTATCGTCTGATAATTACTTCCACCCTGCGGTTCATTCTTTGTCCCTCCGGGGTTTCGTTGGTGGCTATCATATGGGCTTCACCCAGCCCTTTTGCCTGTACCATCGTTTCGTCTATACCCAGCGACTGTATAAAACCTGCCACCTGCGATGCCCGCTTAAATGAAAGCGATTCATTGATCATGGGTGTTCCGGTGTTGTCGGTATATGCGTTTACAAACAGCATAAAGTTCTTTTCACCTGCCCAAGGCAATATTGCAGATGAAAGCAATGCCTTGTCTGAATCTGACAATTCAACTCTGTTTACATCAAAATGTACAGTAAGCAGCAGGCTGTCATTAATAGGCTTTACATAATCAGATGGCAGCATAGCTACGTTGTGCAGCATAGGTTTTTGCAGATACTGTTTGTCAAACACTATGGTGTCATGCAGTTCGGTGTATCCGGGCCGGCTGGTGTGCAGTAAGTATGTGTCGCCATAATGCAGGGTTATGATGTAGCTGGCATCGCCCCGGTTGCTCTGCAGCTGGTACAAAGTGTCTCCTTTTGCTGCATTGCATATATACATTGTGGCGTAGTTGAGCCTCAGCTTGGTAATGCTGTCATATACCACACCATGTATATAGCTGACCGGGTTGGGCTTCACCTGCCCTGATTTTAGCGAGGCTTCAAAAATGTCAAAATTACCTGCCGGGCCGTTTCTGTCTGAACTGAAGTACAGCCTGTTGCCATCGAGGTTTACACACTCGCTTTGTTCGTCAAAAGCGGTGTTGATCGGGTACCCCAGGTTTTTCGCTTTTGTGTAGCTACTGTCATTGATTTTGTGGCTCACAAATATGTCTGTGCCGCCCATGCCTGTCCAGCCGTCACTGGTAAAGTAGAATGTCTCATTATCGGCATACATGTAAGGGCAGGTTTCATTCTCCTTTGTATTGATATTAGGCCCCGCATTTACAGGCAGCTGCCACAAGCCATTTACAAACCGTGATATCCAGATATCATAACCGCCATACCCCCCCGGGCGGTCACTCACAAAGTACAGTTCCCGGCAATCAGGTGATGGTGAGGGCATCCCCTCGTAGGCTGGTGTATTGATGGTGCCGCCAAATGGCTGCGCAATAGTCCAGGGGCTGTCATTGGCAACCCTGTATGCCATAAACATATCGCATCCGCCTTCTGCCCATCCGTTTTCGCTGCGGTTCTCACACCTGGTAAAAAACAAATAGTGCCCGTCCGCTGATATGGACATTGAAGATTCCTGGCTGGGTGAGTTGGGTGGCACGCCCATATTGCGCGCATACAACCACCCGCCACACGAGTCATAATCTGCCTTAAAGAAATCCTCATCCATGTTATTTACACGGCGTGTAAAATAAAGGTGCTGGCTGTCAGCTGCCATAGTAGGAAACAGCTCAGGGTCTCGGCTGTTGATGCGCATGCCAAGGCTGACCGGAAATTCAGGTGCCTGATCCGGAATGCTGGCTTTGATAAAATCGGCCTGTATCCGCATCCTGTTCCATTCGGCACTGTCTTTTATGGTTGCATAGTTGTTGATGGTCATGATGGCACTTTCTGCCAGTCCCGCCGCCAGCAGGCTTTTCGCCAGCGGCTTCGAAAACCGCATTGCCCCGTTTTGGCACCTGGCAGTCGCTCTGCGAAATACGTCAACTGCCTCTTTGAATTTGTGCGCTTCATAATACCATTGGCCCAGCAGGCTGTATCCGTCCGGGTCTGTTGGGTCACCCTGAACAGCCAGTTCCATTTGCGTACACGCTTTTTCAGTTTGTTTTTTGGCTTTCAGCACTAGTGCTTCATTAAAATACCGGTTAGCCTTGGTTGCTGTTTGGGCAAGCAGGGTATAAGGTAAAACAAAGCTGAAAATAAAAAACAGTAATCTGAGCCGCATCTGATGGCGAAAAATACGTCAAAATTATGAAGTGTGTATGTGAAAGCAGAAGCCTCGGTTCTGCAAAGGTGTTTTGGGTAGTTTTTCGGCTTGCTATAATAAAATGCCGGATTCAGGCGTAATCTTAAATAAAATCAGAACTTCGTACCTTACGGAAACAGAATAGTGGTACTTATGTCTACATTAATTATTTGCCCCAATTGCAGGCACCAGTTTGAACCCGAAGCTGCGATAGCTCAGTCAGTAGAGGATAGGGTAAGAAAGGAATTTAACCAGAAGTGGAACGAACTTACAAAACAGAAGGAGGAACAGCTGCGGCAGAAAGAACAGCAGTGGCAGGATGAAAGGGATGCTGCAGCTAAAAAGTTTGCCGATGAGAAGAAAGCAATGGAGGCAAAGCTGGTGCAGGAGTTATCCAGTAAAGTTGGGGCAGAATACGAAAACAAGCTCCGTATGCTCGAGGACGCAAACAAAACCAATGAGGCTAAACTGAAAGAAGCCAACGAGAAAGAACTGCAGTATCTCAGAAAGGAGCAGGAGCTGATAACAAAGGCACAGGAAATAGACCTGGAGATACAGCGCAGGCTGTTGGATGAGCGTGCTAAACTTTCTGATGTCATTAAGAAAGAAGAGGACGAAAGAAATAAGCTGAAGGAAACCGAGCACCAGATGAAGGTGATGGAATTGCAGAAACAACTGGACGACCAGCGTAAAAATGTAGAGGAGATGAAGCGCCGTATAGAGCAGGGGTCAATGCAACTGCAGGGGGAGGTGCAGGAGCTCATACTGGAGCAGTTATTGCGGGAGTCTTTTCCGTTCGACCTGGTACAGGAGGTGGGTAAAGGGATAAAAGGTGCCGATTGTATTCAGACCGTTCGCAACAGCTTCGGGCAGGAATGCGGCAGAATCATTTTTGAAAGCAAGCGTACCAAAGACTTCAGCGCAGAATGGATAGAAAAACTGAAAGCTGATATGCGTGTGCTGGGTGCTGATGTGGCAGTAATAGTTACTCAGGCCATGCCAAAAGATATGGCGTCTTTCGGTGAAAAAGACGGTATTTGGATTTGCAGTTTTGCAGAGGTACGCGCACTCGTCTATGTGCTGCGTGAACTGGTAATTAAGGTATACAATGCCACCAAAAGCCAGGAAAACAAAGGCGATAAAATGATACTGCTGTATAATTACCTCATCAGTACAGAATTCTCTGAGCAGTGGAAAGCAATTAGAGAGGGTTTTATGCGCATGAAGTTATCTATTCAGCGGGAACGCGACCAGATGGAAAAGCTATGGAAAGCGCGCGAAAAAGAGCTGGAAAAAGTACTGCTCAATGCAGCGCATATCAGGGGCTCAATAGAAGGTATCGCCGGCATGGACGTTGACCTCAATTTACTGCCTGAAAACGATACATACCTCCTTGAATAAGTGTTTTTTTCGCCAGCAAATTTTGTGTGCCAATCTGTGTTATCTACAAATGTTCCGCGAAAGGAATTAACATCGCTATGCTGCTCAATGACTACAAAAAACTGCTGCAACTTTTGCTCGAAAATAATATTGCCTTACATAACCTCTGATATTTAATTACACAGTTTGGCCATAGAACGAAGTGTCATGGCGAGCATAGTCGAACCATGACTGTTGTGTTTGGTTGGGTTGCTGAAGGGAGTATTGTGAAATTAAGTATCATACTCAATGCAGTATCAACACCGTTCTATGATCACTGCATATCCCTGTCCAAGACCGATGCACATGGTGGCCAGTGCATAGCGTTTTCCTGTTTTCTGCAGTTCCAGTGCAGCTGAATAAATGATGCGTGCTCCGCTCATACCTAACGGATGGCCCAGTGCTATTGCTCCTCCATTTGGGTTTATTCTCGGGTCATCATCTGCAAGGCCCAGTTGCCTGATACAGGCAAGGCTTTGCGCTGCGAAGGCTTCATTCAGCTCTATTACGCCTATATCATTCAGTGTAAGGCCTGCCTTTGCAAGCGCTTTCTGAGTAGCAGGTACAGGCCCTATGCCCATTATTCTCGGCTCCACACCGGCAGTAGCTGAGCTAACTATCCGTGCTTTGGGGGCAGCACCATATTGTTTTACCGCTTCGCCCGATAGCACATAAATTGCCGCAGCGCCATCGTTAAGCCCTGATGCATTTCCGGCTGTAACGGTACCGGTTTTCTTAAATGATGGTTTCAGTTGCCCTAACTTTTCAACTGTTGTAGTTGGTTTCAGAAACTCATCTTTTGATACTATTGTTGGGTCCCCTTTTTTGTTGGGTATTTCCACTGCTGTTATTTCTTCTGCCAGCCTGCCCGATTGTTGTGCGGCTGCCGCTTTCATCTGAGAGTTGAAGGCAAACCTGTCCTGGTCTTCCCTGCTGATGTTGTACATCTCTGCAAGGTTTTCTGCAGTAACACCCATGGCATCGGTTCCGTACATTTCATGCATTTTCGGATTAATAAAACGCCATCCGAAACTGGAATCAAACATCTGAGCATCCTGTCCGAAAGGCTGCGATGTTTTTGAGATTACCCACGGCCCTCTGGTCATATGTTCTATGCCGCCTGCCATAAATACATCACCGTCGCCTGCTTTTATTGCGCGTGCTGCATTGATCACTGCACTCATGCCCGATGCGCAAAGCCTGTTCACTGTCTCGCCCGGCACAGTCCAGGGTAGGCCAGCCAGCAGCAAAGACATCCTTGCCACGTTGCGGTTATCATCTCCCGCCTGATTTGATGTGCCAAATATTACATCGTCAATCGCCTCAGCCGGAATAGAGGGGTTGCGTTCTGCTAGTTTGCTCATCACAACTGCGGCCAGGTCATCAGCCCTGATGCCGGAAAGTGACCCTCTGAAATTTCCAATAGGTGTTCTGATACCGTCTACTATGAATGCGTCCTTCATGCGTTGAATGTTATGTCGGGAGAAACTCTAAAATCGCTGAAGTTTTCCCCATTTGAAAAAAAATGTGGCTGAGTTTCAACTCCTGCCGTATACTATCAAACAAACCCAGGCAGTTTAATTTTTACTTTTTGATTTTTAATTTTATTTACCCTTCCAGATGTATGGATATTACTATCATCCTCGTATAGAGTGTTTCAATAGCATTGCTCAGAGGCAGCCGGGCATCTTTATATAGTTGGTTCATCAGTCCCTGGCTCAGCTTAATCTCGGGTGAAAAGATGAAGTTGGGATTAAAAAATTCAAATCCTACACCTATTTCATACCCAAAATCCATTGGGCTCACCTTCAAAAACTCATCAGTTCTGCGCGATCGCGCATTGGCGGCCATGTCATAATCAAATTTTATGCCCGTAATCGCATAGAACCTGAAATTTTTGATACGGTCACTTTTGAATTTGAGCTGCAGCGGCAGGTGCATATATATCGACTCAATATTCTTTTTAAGCGTACTGTCCGCAGGAATGCCATATTGGTATACAATATTTTTTTCTGCAAATGCCAGAGACGGCACAAAACGCAGGTCAATGAAATTGGATATTTTCAGATTGCCCAGAAGCCCCAGGTTAAATCCTGGCTGCCAGTGCGGCTGAATTCTCTTAAATGTATCCGTATTAGAAAATGAATTAGTGTAATTAACCTGGTAAACGGAAAAATTCAGCCCAAAAGTGAGCCCAAAATAGTAGTGTTTATCATCATGTTCCGCCATGTTTAGGATTGTACGCTGGGCTTTGGAACTTACAGTGGTAAGTAAAATAAAAGTAATCAGAAAGGAAACCCTGCGCATGAAATTGTATTGATGTTTCGCTAAAACGGAAAATGCGAAGATACAGTATGTTCATTGATGTTATCCCATTAGCAATTGTCGAAAATTAAGAAAACTTAATAAAAAAGTTGTTTTTTGATACCTCTTTTTCCTTAACTTTGTTTTCGGAAAAGAGGAAATCTCAATTATAAAGATATTTCCCTGACACCGTGAAAACTGCTGGCCCCGGATATCCGGGGCCTTTTTTTTGCTGCAAATTCGGATGTGCTGCTTCCTTTTTGCCGTTGTATAAAAAGCTCGTTTTTTTATTGCCTGAAAGTTAAAAATCAATGTCATTTGTGTTACAATCAGTAGTACCTGTTCTTTTTCCGTTACCAGTATACATATAGATATAAACAGCATAAAAAAAATTAATCGCTCCGAAAGTTATCTTTGATAAAACATTTGATATTTTAGCAGTTCCAAATTTCTTTTATGAAACAAAACCAAGCCATACTCTTTACTGTATCAGTATTAGTTGCAGTATTGTCTGTTGTCCTGTATACTGCGTGCAATAAGAATAAGTGTCATAATGTTCTTTGCCTGAATCAGGGTGTGTGCGATGGTGGCAATTGCGTTTGCCCTGTCGGTTTTGAAGGCCCCAGGTGTGAAACACTTTCCAGAGACAAGTTTATTTTTACTTACAGGGGTGGAGATACCTGTGGTGCAGATGCTTCAAACATGCATTATACTCCTTATCAGATTCATTTATTGGCAGTTTTGCATGACTCGCTTGAAATGACCCTGACAAATTTTATCAACAATGTGGAGGACAGTGCAATTTGCACAATTCAGTCTACTGATTCGTTCACTTTTCAGGGTGCCAATAACAGCACTACATATTATGGCTGGGGCAAACTCAGCAATGACAGTTTGTGGCTTCGTTACCATGTAGTGCATGACACTACTTCTTACGATTGCAGTTATTTTGGGCAGAGCCTCAGATAGCCCCTTTTATTTTTTTATGGAGTTTGGCTTTTGCGTATTTTAGTTGCAGCTGCTCGTATATTCGGTTTTTTAACTGAAAATTAATCTGTCTGCTCCGAAATTTCTCGTTCGAAACTCATCTGTATTTAATTTTATTAAATTTGATTTTGTTGCTGAGGAAATCATAAAAATAATTACTACCTTTAGAACTGATTGCTGAAAAAAGACAACTCCTTGTTTCAAAATACAGGGTGTATTCTTTGTTTATGCATTTTTGCAATGCGGTGGCATTGATGTGCCACGTTAAACAGTTTAGATTTTTCAGATAAAATATTTGGTTGCCCTTTTTTAAAAAAGATAAGATGAAAAAAACGTACAATTCCCTAAAAGTGCTGTTAATCCTGTTACTGGGCGTTCACTATAGCTCAGTTGCTCAAACTACTACATTTTCATATACAGGTGGCGCCCAGACTTACACTGTTCCTGCAGGAGTATCAGCAGTCACGGTTTTGGTGCAGGGTGCAGAAGGCGGATTGAACTCTGATGAACCTGATTTCTCCGATGTTGCGGGTAAAGGTGGATGTGTTCGTGCAATCATCGCTGTTACGCCAGGGCAGGTACTTCAGGTAAATGTTGGCGGCCGTGGGCGTAACGGTACTGCTACAGCAGGCGGTGCTGGCGGTTTTAACGGCGGTGGCAATGGTAGTTACGGCGTCTCAACTTATTCTGGCGGTGGTGGAGGTGGTGCATCTGACGTTAGGTCTTTCCCTTACGCACCAGGAGATAGATTGGTTGTTGCTGGCGGTGGCGGTGGTGCTGGTTTGCAGTGTGGCGGAGATTTGGATCGTGGTGGTAATGGTGGTGCAAATATTGGTGGTACCACAGGTGAAGACGGTGTTGGCTGTGGTGCTACTACCGGTGGTGGTGGCGGCGTTTCAGGTGTGTCTGGTGGTTTCGGTGGTATCTGCCCTTCATGTATTGGTTCTGCGGGAAGCGATGGAACAGCAACTGATGGCGGTGCTGGTGGAATAACATCTGCTGGCGGCGGCGGCGGTGGCGGCTTCTATGGTGGCGGTGGCGGCCAGTTCAGCGGTGGCGGCGGCGGTGCAGACTATTACGGTGCTCCTGGCGTATCAATGTTAACTGAAAGCCGTGGCTGCAGAACAGGTGATGGTTTAGTTACCATTACAGTGTACTGCGTTGCGGGTACCATTAGCGGCGCAGATCATTTGTGCGTTGGCGGCACAGCTGCATTAACAGATGCTGCCCCGGGCGGCAGGTGGTATAGTAGCGATGTCACCAAAGCCACTATAGATACGTTTACGGGTGTGGTAACTGGTGTTGGTGCGGGCGTTGTTACTATTAGCTACGAAGTTATAGCTGGCATCCCTGGTTGCCGTGCTACAACTCAGCTGACAATAAACCCTCTTCCTGTTCCTATTTCTGGCCCATTCTTTGTTTGCGAAGGGTCAACTATTGCTTTCGTAGATACTGACCCAGGTGGTACCTGGTCTAGTTCTAACACTGCTATTGCAACTGTCGGTTCTGCTACCGGCGTTATCAGCGGTGTTGCTGCTGGTTCTGTTAATATTTCTTACACTTTTACGTCAACCGGATGCTCAACATTCAGAAGCCTGGTTGTAAATCCGCGGCCCGCACCTATTGCAGGTACACCAAGCGTTTGCGAAGGGCTCTGCGTTACGCTTACAGATCCTGACCCAGGCGGCACATGGTCCAGCACCTCTACTGGTACTGCAACTATTACAACAGGTGGCCTGGTGTGTGGTGTTGCAGCAGGCGTCAGTACCATCAGTTACATGATTGGTGTCTGCGCAGCCACAGTGGTATTCACTGTTAATCCTAACCCCACAGTGCCTTCAGGCTCCGGTTCGGTATGTATGGGTTCCACAATTACACTCACATCTACTCCTGCAGGTGGGTCATGGACAAGCGGTTCTACCGGTGTAGCAACTATCGGTTCTTCAGATGGTATTGTCACTCCTGTAACATGCCCCGGAACAACTATAATAACGTATACTTTGCCAACTACCTGCGCACGCACAAGGACAATATCTACCAATTGCCTCCCTGCGGCTATCGGCGGGCCTTCAGTTGTTTGTGAGGGTTCTACCATTGCACTTACCGACGGCGTTTCCGGTACATGGTCAGTTGCACCAACTACAGTGGCTACTGTAACTCCGGGCCCGAGTACCAGCACTACTTTACGAGGCGTAGGAATTATTGGCACAGGTGGTGTTGCCACAGTTACATTCACTGCAACCAGTACGGGCTGTAATGTTACAAAAACAGTAACAGTTAATCCGCGCCCGGATACCATCAAGATGAAAAATCCAGTATGTACTGGAAAATGTGTAAATGTTGTTACCGGCCCTGCCGGTGGTACGTGGACCAGCGCAACCCCTTCGGTTGGTTCGGTCAATACCTCTGGCCAATTCTGTGCACTAGCTGCAGGTACCACTAATATTGTATATACTTTGCCGGTCACTGGCTGTGCAATGTCTCTGATTGTTACAGTTAACACAAGCCCTCCACCTATAACCGGGCCAACTTTGGTTTGTCTCGGCCAGTCAATAACGGACATTTGTGCGGCAGCAGGGGGCACCTGGACTTCATCACCCGGAACAGGTTCTGTGTCAATCACGCCTTCCGGAACTTCAGTTACTGTAACCGGTGTTACTGTTGGCACTGATACTTTGTTCTATACAATGCCAACAGGGTGTTTCCATAAAGTTGTAGATACAGTTTTGCCACTGCCATCTATCATTGATGGCACACTCACTTCCATGTGTGAAGGGGATACTACTTATCTTACCGATACCATTACTGGTGGTATCTGGTCCAGCAGCCTCACTGCTGTGGCAACAATTGGTTCGCTCACCGGTATGGTTGTTGGTATTGGTGGTGGTGTTGTTACATTTACTTATACCTTGGGTTCTGGTTGTTACCAGACCTATACTATGACGATCGTTTCAAAACCATCTGTCATCACTGGGCCGTTGAATGTTTGTACAGGCGCAGGCACGTTCACGCTTACATCGGGCGGCGGTGCCGGGTTATGGACATGTACACCGTCAACAGTTGCAACAATAAATTCTGGTACAGGCGACGTTACAGCTGTCGGTCCTGGTTCAGCAACGGTATGCTATACCTTTACTGCGGCTCCGGGTTGTTTCAGGTGTACAACATTAAATGTCAATCCGAATCCAACAAGCATTTCAGGGCCTAACAGTGTTTGTGTAGGAAGCCAGGTAACTGAATCGTCAACTCCGGGCGGCGGTAGCTGGACATTCTCTAACGGCAATGCAACCGTTGGTATTAGTTCTGGCGTTGTTACCGGCGTTACTCCCGGCAACGATACGCTTACATATACACTGCCAACTGGCTGCAAGGTTACAAAAGTTATTACCGTTGTAGCTTCGCCTAATCCTATTACATTTACTACTCTTAATATTTGTCAGGGCCAGACACTTACTTTAACAGAAACTACCACTGGTGGCACATGGTCTTCCGCTAATACAGCTGTGGGTACATTGTCGCCAACTTCAGGTACTACAACTGTCGTTACAGGTGTTGGCCCCGGAGTAGATTCAGTCTGGTATACAAACTGGGCAGGTTGCTCGCGTTTTGTAATAGTTACCGTTACTGCTTTCTCCACACCTATCAGCGGCCCTTCAAGTGTTTGTATGGGATCCACAATAACACTGTCAGAAGCTCCTGCGGTGGGTACATGGTCCAGTGCTCCTACAACTGTAGCTACAGTTGTAGCCGGCCCTGCAACTACCACCGTTGTGACTCCGGTTAGTACAGGTACTGTTACAGTTACATATAATAATGGTGGCTGTGCAGTATCAAAAGTTATCACTGTCAACCCAACCCCAACCGCCGCTATTACTCCGCTCGGCCCCACTGACCTGTGTCCTGGCAATGTAGTGGCGCTTACGGCCTCAACAGGGGTAGGTTATACCTATGTTTGGCATAACCCTGGTGTCATAGCCGGTGCTACTTCGTCAACTTATGTAACTGGCGTGGCAGGCAACTACTTTGTTGTTGTAACGTTGGGGCCTTGCTCCGCTACTTCTGCTAATCAGCCGGTTACAGTAAATCCTGTAATAGCAGGCATTTCTCCTACTACCCTGGTTACATGCGCCAGTTCTTCACCCACACTGAATGCTACGCCTACTGGTGCCGGCATAACTTACCAGTGGATGTTGGCTGGCGTGCCGATAACGGGTGCTGTTGGTGCTACATTCGTTCCTACAGTTTCAGGTACTTACACAGTTAAGGTAACCAATGCTTTCGGTTGCTGGAGTGTTTCTCCTACTTCAACTGTTACGCTGCTTGCCTCTCCTGCTTCAACAATTACAGTTACAGGCTCTTTGTCATTCTGTGCCGGCGGCAGTGTTACTCTTACAGGTAACTCCGGAACAGGGCTTACTTACCAGTGGAAGTTGGGTGGAGTAGCGATCACCGGTGCCACCAATATTACCTATGTGGCGTCATTGGCAGGTACATACACTTTGGTTGTTTCCAACTCAGGCTGCAGCACCACCTCGTTGCCTGTTACTGTAACTGTTAATCCAGCCCCGCCTTCAACTATTGTACCTAGTGGCGACCTTGTGTTCTGCACCGGTGGCAGTGTTATACTGGCCGCACCTGCGGGAGCCTACACCTACCAATGGTATAAAGGCGGTGTAGCTATTACCGGAGCTACTGGTGTTACTTATACAGCCACAACAACAGGTAGTTATCAGGTCAAGGTTACTTCTATAGCAGGTGGATGTACTGCAATGTCAAGTGCTGTAAATGTAACCGCTGTCGCTGCACCATTGATTTCGCCGCTTTCAGCTACGTCCTTCTGTTGGGGAGGCAGTGTGTCACTTTCTGCAATTGTAGTTTCAGGTGCCGGAACGGTTACCTACCAGTGGTATAAAAACGGCGTTGCTATAGTGGGTGCTACTTCAGCTACTTATGTGGCGCAACACACTGGCTTGTATTCTGTCAGGATTACTGTTGGTACGCTTACACCATGCAGCATATTCAGTGCCAGCACTTCTGTTACCGAATGGACTCTGCCAAATCCGCTTGTTTCTTTCGATGGGGTTTACCTGAGTACTACAACCTTTGTTTCATACCAGTGGTACAAGAATTCTGTTGTGATTCCGGGTGCAACATCTTACAGGTGCCATAATACAGGCCTGGGCAGTTATACGGTCATCGTAACAGATATTCATGGGTGCCAGTCGGTTTCACCGGCTTATGTTGTAACATATATTACACCGGGCCCACCAGAACCTGCATCTACTAATGGATTGGTAGATGTAACCATTAGTGGTGATATAAGGATATTCCCTAACCCCGCTCAGAATATGATTCACATCGAATCAGAGAATGTAGTTCGCGCTGTAATATCGAGCCTCGACGGCAGGGTGGTAATTGACATGCCAGAGGCTAAAGATGTGAACATTGGAGGTATAGCAGATGGTGTTTACCTGATCAAACTGTACAATAATGTCGGAACGCTCGTTAAGACAGAGAAATTAGTAAAGGCATCCAACTAACCTTTCTCAATGAATCACATAACAACACAGGCTGTTCGGAAGAACAGCCTGTGTTGATTTAAACGAGATAAAAAAAGAGAAGCTTTTCTGGCTTCTCTTTCTTTTATGTTTTATGCAGTAACGTTTTCGTCTTTTCCTTCCCTTTCTTTTTCCACACGCCCCCGCCTGAGAGGATTAGCAGTGTTTGCCGCATATCCATTACGCTGGTTGTAGAGGTCTATGCAGCGGAAAATTGCCTCCCGGAATGAATCCGGTTCAGCCTGGTTTTTCCCGGCAATATCAAAAGCAGTGCCATGGTCAGGTGAAGTCCTGATAACGCTGATCCCCGCTGAAAAATTCACTCCTTCACCCATAGCAAGCGACTTAAACGCAACAAGCCCTTGGTCATGATACATCGCAAGCACCGCGTCAAAATCGGTATAATGGCCTCGGGCAAAAAATGAGTCAGCACTATAAGGGCCAAACACGAGGGTGTTGTTCTGCTTTGCCTGTTCTATTGCCGGCTTAATTATTGTTTGTTCTTCTGTCCCTATCAGCCCCTCGTCTCCTGCATGCGGGTTTAGCCCCAGCACTGCAATCCTTGGCTTGTCTATGCCAAAATCCCTGATCAGGGAATCCTTCAGCACAGCCAGTTTAGACACAATAAGTTCCTTCGTAATAGATGACGCTACTTTTGATACCGGTATGTGTTCCGTAGCCAGGGCTACTCGCAGGTTTTCGCTGAACAGTATCATCACCACGTCCTTGGCGCCAAACTTTTCTTTAAAGAAGGGTGTGTGGCCGGTAAATGGAAAATCAGGCAGGTTGGTGTTGCTTTTGTGTATAGGAGCAGTTACAATTCCATCTAGTTCTCCGTCTTTCAGGCATTGCGTTGCTACCATCAGTGACCGGACAGCATACTTGCCTGCCGCATCCGTTAACACTCCGGGTTGTATCGGCACTTCCTCTTCCCAGCAATTGAAAATGTTCACCTGCTTGGGATTGAGTTTAGTCATGTCTTTCGTACTCGAAAAATTGATGGCATGTTCAGTAACGATTTTGCGGTAATAGTTTATCACTTTATTCGACGCAAAAATTACTGGCGTACAGATATCCAGCATTCTGGAGTCTGCAAATGTTTTTATAATCACCTCAAGGCCTATTCCATTCAGGTCTCCGGTAGTAATGCCTATTACTGGCTTTTGAGAATTTACTTGCATGTTTGTATGTTATTTAAGCTTTACCGTAATGCTGCAGAAAATCCAGCAGCATTCTGATTCCGTATCCTGTTCCGCCCACTGGCAAATATCCTTTTTTAGAAGTGGCAAATGATACGCCGGCAATATCAAAGTGCATCCATGGGTAGTCCACAAAATGCTCCAGGAATTTTCCGGCCGTTATGGCTCCGCCGTTTGCCCCTCCCACATTTTTTATGTCCGCCACATCCGATTTTATCTGATCCCCATATTCATCCCACAGCGGGTACTCTACCAGGCGCTCATACTGCGCAAAGCCACTTTCCCTGAATGCAAGTTTTGTCTTTTCATCGGCATTGCCCATGCATACTATACCGTGTTCCCCAACCGCGGCTGATGCGGCACCCGTAAGTGTAGCAAAGTCAACAACAAGCTCCGGTTTGTATCTTTTTGCCCAGTGCAGAGCGTCTGCCAGCAGCATCCTTCCTTCTGCATCAGTATTTAAAACCTCTACCGTCTTGCCGCTGTACATTTTTATAATGTCCCCGGGCACATATGCATTCTCCCCGGGGCGGTTGTCAGTAGCTGGCACCAGTGCTATTACATGCAGAGGCAGTTTTAGCTTTGCCACCGCATACATGGTGCAGCTCACCAGCGCAGCGCCACTCATGTCGCTTTTCATCCGGTCCATCGAGTTGAGTGTGGGTTTCAGAGATACGCCTCCTGTATCATAAACCACTCCCTTGCCCACCAGTACTATCGGCTTTTTATTGAGTGCTTTGGCAGGCTTGTATTCCATCACGGTAAAAGTAGGTGGCTGCTGGCTGCCCATATTTACCGCAAGCAGGCCGCCCATTTTCTCTTTCTCAATTTGAGCTTTGTTGAGCGTGGTAACTTTAAAACCTGCTTCTTTGCCCAGCGCAGCTATTTCCTTTGCCAGTTGTTGTGCCGACAGAAAATTAAGCGGCTCGTTTACGAGCGTACGAGCTTTGTATATTGCCGCTATGGCTGTGTTAAGCTCATTAACCTCTTTTGCAGTAATGGTCTCTTTTGTAAAAGAAATAGTTTTAAGCGTATAAGCTATTTTAGCAGAGTCAGTTCGGTACTTCAGAAACTGATAGTTCGCAAGGGCCAGGCCTTCGGCCAGGTGGTAACCTGCAAACGCACTTGCGCTGAAGTTAGAAATGGCCACTTCTGTCGCTTTGCTTTTATTGCATATTGCCTGTAGTTCAGCCCCAGCCTTTCTGCAGGCTTCTTTTGTCTGCCATTCAGTTTTTTTGCCCTTCAGCAGGTAAATGTAAATACACCGCCCATACTGGTTGATTGTTGCAATCGTCTGCTCCTCTGCAAATGTGCCTTTTACATAAGCCGCTTCAGCATTACTGATACCTGGCACATTGGTTATTTTGGCAGCATCATCTGTTATGTATATATGGTGTTTGGCTTCCCCTTTTTGCAGTATTTTAAATTCCATGTGATTACTTTAAATGAATGTGCGAAGGTAATGTAAATCAATTTTAAAAAGCCCGGTTCCGCAAAAACTAATCAGCTAACTTTGCAGCGCATATGGAGGGCTTTTTGCCGCAGTATGTTCATAAATTCTTGCAGTAAAAATATCTGTATGGCAGGCAGCACTAATCAGGGTAATTCTTACGGAAGGCTCAAAAAAAGCCTGGGCCAGCATTTTTTGCACGACGAAAATATTTGCCGTAAAATTACCGGTGCGCTTACACTTGGCCCTCACTTGAATCTGCTGGAAGTAGGGCCTGGTGGCGGTGCGCTCACAAAGTATTTGCTGCCCCTTGAAAGTGTAAACTACAAGGCTATTGAAATTGACGAAGAAAAGGTAGGATTTCTGGAGAAAACATATCCGGCAATACAAGGCAGAATAATATTGCAGGACATTCTGAAGGCAGAAATGCCTTTTACTGATACGTTCTCTGTAATCGGCAATTTTCCCTACAATATTTCTTCGCCTATTATGTTTGTTATACTCGACTGGGAGCCCCATGTTACAGAGGTTATAGGTATGTTTCAAAAAGAAGTTGCGTTGCGTATTGCATCTGGCCCGGGTTCCAAAGACTATGGCATACTAAGTGTCCTCATGCAGGCTTTTTTTAAAGTAGAATACCTGATGGATGTGCATGAAAACTGCTTTACGCCTCCTCCTAAGGTGAAGAGTGGAGTGCTACGGTTCACCAATACGCACAATCCCTATGGGATTACCGATAAAATGAGATTTAAGATACTGGTAAAAGCCGCATTTAATCAGCGGCGAAAGACTTTACGCAACGCGCTTAAAAGTGCCCTGCCCGCAGATGCACTGTCCGGGCCGCTGATGGATAAGAGGGCAGAACAGCTAACCGTGCATGATTTTGTATCTCTTGACAAATCGCTCACTGAGCCCAAAGCCTGATTGCTTTCGGTTGCCTGAGGTGCGCTTAAAGATGAATTGCTATTTTTGACCGTTAATAAATTCTTATTCAGTACATGCAGCATATCAGTAGCCTCCTTACAGGCACAGGCATAGGTAAGGTACTAATTGCAGCGCCAGTACACCCTGTTTTGTTACAAGGCCTTGCAGAATGTGGCTGCAGTTTTGTTATGCGGGAGGAAATTACACAAGTTGAGGCATTTACACTTATTGCTGATTGTGTTGGTGTGGTTACTTCTACCCGTATTCAGTTAGGCAAAGAGCTGATAGATGCTGCGCCTCATTTAAAATGGATTGGCCGAATGGGGTCGGGGCTGGAAGTTATTGATACAGCATATGCTGCTGAGAAAGGAATTTCAGTGGTAGCAAGCCCTGAAGGAAATTGTAATGCGGTTGCAGAGCATGCATTGGGAATGTTGCTCACATTGATGCACAGGATAGCCTGGAGCCACTCCGAAATGGTAAATGGGTTATGGCAAAGGGAGGAGAATAGGGGGAGTGAGCTAGAAAAAAATACAGTAGGCATCATCGGTTTCGGGCATACAGGCGCAGCTTTTGCGCAAAAACTATCAGGAATGGATGTGAATATCATTGCATACGATAAATATGCTCCGGAAAAAATACCCAATCACATAAAAAACTGCTCAGGAATCAGCGAAATTTTTCAAAAAGCAAATATTATTAGTTTTCATGTTCCGTTGCAAAAAGATACATTGCATTATTTTAATGATGGATTTTTAAATAATATGAAAAATAATTTTATTTTAATTAATACGTCTCGCGGTAATGTCGTTGATACCTCCGTATTATTACGCGGCCTGGCCTCCGGAAAAATCAAAGGTGCATGCCTCGATGTGTTCGAAGCTGAACCTGTCAATCTTACCGATTCCGCTGCTGGCAAGCTTTTGGAAGCACAAATGCATTCGCCTAACCTGATCGTTACCCCCCATATTGCGGGATACACTTTTGAGGCTTTGTACAAAATGAGTAAGGTCATTTTGGATAAACTAACTGGTAATTTTCGTTAGCGAACCCCATTTTTGTTAATCTCTTCAGAATTTTTTTTGGAAAATACCCAAGATTTTCACCCTCTTTTTCGTCTATATTGTTGTGGGCATTTCGGGTGAATTTAAAATCCATTCACATTTGTTTCAAAATTATGTCAGTTGTTGGCCGAAAATTAAAAATGTTAAGTGTGGAATTTTAACAGATTTTTTTACCTTTACCCCTCATTGCTAATATTTTATTAACACAGTTTATGACAAGTATTATACGTTATCTGGTTTTATTGGTTTTTCTGGGTGTCTCAGGCACCGCTTTCGCTCAGGAAATCGCGGGAAAGGTTGTAGATGAAAAGAAAGAACCTATGATCAATGCCACGATTCAGGTATATTCCGGTGGTATCCAAAAGGGTGGAGTTGTAACCGATTACGACGGTAATTTCGTTGTAAAACCCCTCGATCCGGGTTACTACGATGTACTCGTTTTATACGCTGGTTACGATTCTATCATGATTACTCAGGTGGTTGTTTCTCCCGGTGCACGTACTACTCAGAATTTTACCATGCAGCGCCATACAAAGGAGATGAAAACCTTCACAATCATCGCTTACAAAAAGCCTTTGGTTGATCAGGACAAACCTGCATCTCATATCCTGACCAAGGAAGAGATAGCCAATATCCCAACTACCCAGATAACTGATATGGTAAGTACCAATTCAAACGTATATCAGTCAAAAAGAGGAGGTGACTTGAATATCGGCGGTTCTCGTAGCGGTACCACACAGTACATTGTTGACGGCGTTGTTGTGCGCGGCACTACTAATATTGATATGGCGCAGGGGTCTGTTGACCAGATTGAAGTCATTACTTCAGGCGTACCGGCAAATTATGGTGATATCTCAGGTGGCGTGGTTAACATTACTTCACGTGGAGCGTCTCAGAAAATGACAGGCAATATCCGATTACAGCATTCAGTGGATGGCTATAATAATAACCTGGCTACTTTCTCCGTTGCAGGGCCTATCTTCAAAAAGACGGTAATGAACAAAGACGGAGTAAAAACCAAAAAGCCTGTTCTTGGTTTTGCATTGAGCGGTGACTATTACTACGATAACGACAGGTATCCTGACTATTACAAAACTAATGTTACCAACGGTGCCAAGCTGGATCAACTGCAGAAGAGCCCGCTTACGCGCGTTTCCAACTCTTCCGGTTTCCCTACTCTAAATTACTCTTCAGACTATGTTACGCAAAACGATTTTGAACAGGTGAAAATTAAACCGCACAACTTATTGGTAGAAGAGCGTTTGAATGGTAAACTTGATTATCAATTCTCTGACAATATCCATATTGTTGGTGGTGGTTCGTTTGACTATACCCGCCAGGATGCATATAACAGAAATCGTAATCTGTTTGCTCCAGAGGCAACACCGGTTACCAATACGTTTTCTGGCCGTGCGTATTTGAGGTTTACTCAGAAATTCGGACATTCAGGTGATACTTCTGGCAAACAGAGTATAATTTCAAATGCATATTATTCACTGCAGGCAGATTATCAGCGGACTTCACAAAGCCAGCACGACCCTAAATTTAAAGAAAGCTTTTTTGAATATGCCTACGTTGGAAAATTCACCGAAAAAAGAACTGATTTTTATCAGGCACTAGCGACTGACTCGCTTTCTACTAAGAAAGCAACTGTACTTACTTTAAGCTTGCCTACACAAGTTACTTTTGAGCGGTCAGAGAGAAATCCTAACCTGGCAAACTACACTTCACAGTATTACAGCAATCTCAACGGATTTTACCCTAGTTTCCTGAGCAATATTCAGGCAAGCAATGCTTTGATTAACGGAGATGAACCAGACGCAACTTATGGTATGTTTACCAGTCCTGGTACCACCCAGAGTTTCTTCTATAATTTCAATTCAAATCAATATGGCCTGCAAGTTGATGCGTCTTTCGACCTTTTGCTGGGAAAAACCAAGCACGCTATTGAGTTCGGTTTGTATTACCAGCAGCGTATTGAAAGGCAGTTCGTAGGCCAGCCAAACAGAGGAACTACAAACTCGATCTGGGCGTTGATGAGGCAATTGGTAAGCAGTATTGACAACGGAAACCTGAAATTTGATAAAGCACATCCAATATTCAAAATGAACGGTAACAGCTACAATTATGTTTATGTAGCGCCAACGGCAACAAACTCTAACCCATCATACTATACAGATATGAACGGAAACAGGGTTAACATTGCTCCTTCAAATACTGATACCGTATATTATAACTATGTAAACGTTCGCTCTTCCAATTTCGACCATAATCTGAGGAAAAAACTATTTGGTAACGCAGCAGATTGGCAGACAAGGGATATTAATATAGATGCCTATGACCCATCTACTTTTTCACTGGATATGTTCTCTGCCGATGAATTGCTGAACAGCGGCCGTTCATATGTGGGGTATTATGGATATACTTATACCGGAAAATCTCAGGGTAACGTTAATTTTAATGATTACTGGACTGCAAAAGATGCAAATGGCAACTATACACGCCCGATTGGTGCGTTTAGCCCTAACTATATTGCCGGTTATTTGCTAGATAAGTTCACTTACAAAGATGTTCACTTTAACATCGGTTTGCGCGTTGACAGGTTCTCTACAAACGAAAAAGTGTTGAAAGATCCTTATTCTTTGTACGCTGTACATACTGTCAGCAATTCTTCAGATGCCCAGAAATCATACAATCATGGCGTAAACCCTGAAAACATGGGCGGGGACTATGTGGTATATGTTGATGATAATTCTGCCAGCCACCCCACTGTGATTGGTTATAGAAGCGGAAGTACATGGTACGATCCTACAGGAAAATACATCAGTGACCCATCTGTATTGAAAAATTATGCTGGTGGCCGTGACCCTCAGCCTTACTTGGTTGGAGGCATAAATACTCCGAAAATCACTGATTCCAGCTTCAACCCTAATAACTCATTTACAGATTACACACCACAGGTAACACTTCAGCCTCGTATTTCTTTCTCGTTCCCAATATCAGATGTTGCAGATTTCTATGCGCACTATGATATTTATACGCAGAGGCCCACAAGTAACAGCCGTGCCGATGCTTCCGTGTATTACTTCCTGCAGCAGAATGCCAACCAGATTGTCAATAACCCTAATCTGAAGTCTCAGAAAACTTTTGATTACGAAGTGGGTTTCCAGCAGAAGCTCAACGATCATTCTGCATTGACCATATCTGCATTTTATAAAGAGCGTAAAGACATGATCACTGTTGTTCCTTATTTATATGCATACCCTAGCACATACTATACTTACGGAAACCGTGACTTCTCAACCACTAAAGGTGCTTCAGTATTATATGATCTTAGGGCTACAAATCATTTGCGCATGAACGTATCCTATACGCTCCAGTTTGCAGAAGGTACTGGTTCTACGCCTGGCTCCACAAACCGTAACGGCGGTGGCCAGATTAGTCCAAACGGGTTGTTACAGAGTTTTGTTGAAGCCGGGCTTCCAAACCTGCGTTATGTAACAGCACTTGATTACGATTCGCGTCATACAATTGCGGCTAACGTTGACTACCGTTATGGCAGTGGTGAAGGCCCGATGATTGCCGGCAGAAAAGTGCTCGAAAGAGCAGGTGTTGATTTTATTGCCAGGGCAAGAAGCGGTGAGCCCTATACAAGGTACACCGATGCGCAGGGTAACACAGTTATTGGCGGGGGGGCAGGGTCACGCAAAGCCTGGCACTACGGAGTTGATATGCGTCTTGATAAGGATTTTGCATTAAGGAATATGAAAAAGCAGGCCGATGCTCCTGCTGGTATTAAGCCAAAGCGTCCTTTGTTTCTGAAAGCAATATTTCAGGTTAACAATCTGTTCAACACTCGTGACGTGCTGGATGTATATGGATATACCGGCCGCCCTGATGATAATGGTTACCTGACCTCATCTTATGGTCGTCAGTTCGTTCCGCAGCAGGTTAGCCCTCAATCATATACTGATATGTACAGAATCAACATGAATGACCCTGGACATTATAACTATGCACGGACAATGAGCCTTGCACTTGAATTCAATTTTTAATTATATTACACAATATAACTCTTAAAGTTATGATACTTAGAACAAAAATGCAATTTGTCACTGCTTTAACTTTGCTGGGCCTGTGTGTCGCTGGTCAGTTGAGCGCAAGGGAGAATGTGGCCAATACCCATCACAGAGAAAGCCTAAAAACTACCGCATCTGGTGGTTGTCAGCCGGCGACTGCTGCTATCGACCTTGATATTAACAACGTACGTGCAAGGTTGATGACCGGTGGTGATATGTGGTGGAATATAGGTACTCAGGTTGCAGCCTATGAAGTACCTAAAAACTCAGGAAAAAGCTCTCAGTTTGCTGCATCTTGCTGGATTGGTGGTTATGATAAGCAGGGACAGTTGAAGGTAGCAGCTCAGACTTACCGTCAGGACGGAAATGATTACTGGCCTGGTGCGCTGAATAATCTTGGTAAAATTGACGCTGACGTCTGTACTCAGTGGGATCGCTTCTGGAAAGTGGACCGCTCTACGATTAATCTGTTTATCCAGATGTTTAAAACAGGTGGGGCAGGCGCTGTTACTGGCGATGATTTTAAGGTAATCTTTGAATGGCCGGGTGCGGGCTATCGCAAAGCAAAAGGGCAGGATGGTACAACAAATCTGACACTTGACCCCAAAAATACTTATGCTCCCTTTAAAGACCTTAACCTGAACGGTGTTTATGAACCAGACCAGGGTGAGTACCCATTGATAACTGGCGACCAGTACATCTGGTGGGTATTTAATGATGCGGGCAACGTGAAACAGCAATCACTTACGGCCTCTATGGGTATTGAGGTTCAATCAAGTGCGTTTGCTTATGCAACTCAGGACTTTTTGAACAACTCTTCATTCTGTAACTACCGTGTTATAAATCGTGGTGCCCTTACAATTGATAGTACCTACCTTGCTGTATGGGATGATTGTGACCTCGGTTATTATCTGGATGACTATATCGGTTGTGATACTTCAAGGGGTTTGGGTATTCAGTACAATGCCACAAATGATGATGGTGGTAGTGCAGGGCATCCGGTTAACAGCTATGGCCTGAATCCTCCACAGGTGGGCCTGGACTTTTTCCAGGGCCCATTGAAGCCAGTAGTTATTAATGGTAAAGATACTGTGAAACGCCTGGGAATGACCAATTTCACTTATTACAACAATGATAACAGTATTATTGGAAACCCAGCAAATGGTGTTCAGATATACTTTTATATGACAGGTTCCATCAAAACCGGACAGCGCTTCAGTTACGATTTTGTCGGCCCTGGTGTCCCTTCTAAAGGTTATGGCGTAGGCCCTGAATCGAATTTCGTTTTCTGGGGCGATCCGGGCGATAATACTCAATGGTCTGAGTGTGCTTGTACAAACAATCCAGGCGACAGGAGGTTTATCTTCTCATCTGGCCCGTTTGAATTGCTGCCGGGCGCACAGAACGATATCGTATTTGGCTGTGTTTGGGCTAAAGGTGCTGGCGGTTGCGGTGCTACTAACTTTAAAACAATCAGGAGTATAGATGATCAGGCTCAGGCGCTGTTTGATAACCATTTCAAAACAGTAGAAGGCCCTGAAGCTCCAAGGTTGGTAGTGAGGGAGCTCGACAGGAAACTTGTTTTTTATATGGTTAACGACTACGGAAGCAACAACTATGGTGAGAATTATGGGCGTACTGACGGGAAATATAATGACTCTCTGCAGTACCACCAGCCGGTAGTTAAAGCCTCGGGCAAACCTGACTCCCTTTATAAGTTTCAGGGCTACAGGGTGTTCCAGTTAGCTAACAGCCAGATAACTTCAGCTGAGATATTCAATCCAACAACAGGAGAGGTAGATAACACAAAAGCTTATGAAGTTTTCCAGTGTGATATTCACGATGGAGTTACTCAGATTGTCAACTATGCAAAGAATATGGCTATAATTGACCCGGTTAGTGTTCCTCAAATTAAGGTAAACGGTCGTGATAGCGGAATTACGCACAGTTTTGTACTGACTAATGACCAGTTTGCAACAACTAATGATAAGAGGTTCATTAACTACCACAATTATTATTTTGTTGCTATTGCGTATGCCTACAACAATTTCGAAAAGTTTGATCCATTGAGGTTTGAATCTACTCAGGATGTTGCATACCTGGGTAGCGCACACAGCGCTGGAGGTACACAGATTAAGGTTGTATCTGCTATGCCAAACCCCACATACACCAATATGGGCACAATCCTTGGTTCAGACTATAATCAGGGTGTAGTTATCACCAAAATTGAAGGTATAGGCAACGGTGGAAATGATATTGAATTGGATGACGCTACAGAAGCTTCTATTCTGGCACACGATACCGTTGCAAAAGCAGTATACAAAGTTAATCAGGGCCCAATTGATGTGAAGGTCGTAGATCCGGTAAAAGTACAGCCGGTTGATTGGGTACTCCAGATTATGGGCAGGAATTCCGGTTCTGTGCTGGGTATTGATGACACAGCAATGTGGAAGCTGACTGCAACAGGAAACGGAAAAACAGAAACCATTTATGGAGAGCAGAGAATTTCTAGTATGAATGAACAGATTCTTGAAGACTATGGTATTTCTGTAAAAGTTCATCAGGTTACCCCTCCGGGCAGGGATCAGGCTAATGGCAATGGTTATATTAATTCTGAAGTGATTTTTGACGATAAGTCGAAACCATGGCTGGGTGGTGTTCAGGATCAGCCAGATAGCAACTTTGCAAACTGGATTCGTTCTGGGCAGAATACACACTTCAAAAATAATTATACCGCAATTAACCCTTGTTTCTTTAACGATAACCTGCTTGATTCGTTTAACAGCTATGGATTTATGTTAGGCAATTTCTCGCCAACCAAGAGTACATGGGCACCATACAACCTGGTTGCAGCCTTTGCTGGTAACCACTATGGTACAGGTACGCAGTGTGGTTTTGAGTTTGCTTACAGTTCTACAACTCAGACTGCCGCAAATTTCGCTTCGCTGAATGATGTTGACCTGGTGTTTACTGCTGATAAGAGCAAATGGACAAGGTGTGCTGTGGTAGAAATGCAGGAAGATCCGATACTTGCTGAAGGCTACACTGGAAAACCATACTGTAAATTCCTGCTCAGAAACCATGTAAGCTGGGGTCTGGATATGTCTGTTGCCGCTGATGGCAGGACTCCACTTTATTCAGAAGTTGATACTGACAAAGGTATGTCGTGGTTCCCTGGTTATGCAATTGACCAGAATACAGGTAAGCGCCTCAACATTGTTTTTGGTGAAGACTCCTACCTTTCTGCCGAGAATGGCAGTGACATGATTTGGAATCCAGGGTTTAATTACTTCAATTTCTATGATAACACAATCCTGTTTGGCGGCAAGCATGTTATCTACGTAACAAATACCCGTTATGACAGCTGCCGGCAGTTTGCAAGTACTATGAAATATGTAGCTGCAAGCCCTGCAACAACCTTCAATATATGGAAGCAGGCTTATGCAACTATGCAGTGGGTAGGTGTACCGCTGGTTAATCCGGTTATTCACCTGAACAGCCTTAAAGATGGTTTGATTCCTACAACCACCCGTTTAAGGTTCAGGGTAAACCGTCCTTATGCACCAATGTACGCTGTAACTGATACTTCAAACTTGATTCAGGGAGAAGTTGGCAGGGCTACAAATCCATACTATACGTTTAGCACTAAAGGGCTCGAGCCTATTTTGCTTAGCGACACATCTGACAGGAAACGTGTACTTGACAGGATTTTTGTAACTCCTAACCCTTACTACGGCTACTCAGGTTATGAGGCAAACAGGTTTGATACCAAAGTAAGGATTGTGAACCTGCCTCCACAGGCTACCGTCTACATTTACTCACTCGATGGTACTTTGATTC
The DNA here is from genome assembly GCA_900299255.1 of Sphingobacteriales bacterium. Taxonomy (GTDB): domain Bacteria; phylum Bacteroidota; class Bacteroidia; order Chitinophagales; family Chitinophagaceae; genus Nemorincola. Next base: position 32,161 of record OMJB01000056.1, on the reverse strand, counting down.
GCACACTCACAAAGAGTGACCCGAATGCACCTTACCTTGATTGGGATATCAAAAATACTGCTGGCCTGCCTATTGCAAGTGGCATGTATCTGATGGATGTAAAAGCACAGGGCCTGGGTGAGGTAGTGCTGAAATGGTTTGGTGCTATGAGGCCTATTGACGTTACTTCATATTAATAGTATTATTTAATACGGGCCGGTGTTCAGCCGGCCCGATTATGAAAAAAGTTCATTTGTATATTATGAAAAGATTTACCACAAAAACATTAATTGCGCTCTGTGCTGTAGGAATTTCATTTAGTGCCATAGCAGGCAATAAGGATCGTTCAGGACAGGCAGGTGCTCCTGAAATGCTGATCAACCCATGGGCGCGCACAACAGGCCTTTTTGGTATCAATACAGCGTCTGTGGGAGGCCTTGAGGCAATGAAAAATAATATTGCCGGCCTGGCACAGGATTCTTCTACTGAAATAGGTTTGTCGCATGGCGTGTACCTGAGTGGCACCGGCATTAATATCAATGATATTGGTATTACACAAAAACTGGGCGAAGTAGGCGTTTTAGGGATAAACATATTCTCTATGAGTTTCGGGGATATTCCTACTACCGACTATTTTAACCCGGAAGGTTATGGTACATACCATCCTCAGTTTCTCAACATTACCCTGGGCTTTGCAAAACAGTTCTCTACTCACATCAATGGTGGTTTGTCTGCTACCTATGTATCTGAGCAGATCAACAACATCAGTGCCCTGGGCCTTGCTTTCGACGGAGGTATACAGTATGCTACCGGAAAGAGGGATAATTTCCATTTCGGAATCTCTCTCCGTAACATCGGTACTAACATGCGCTACACCGGTTCTGGTTTTGCCATCAGTGCCGACCAGCCGCAGAGTTCGCCAACCTTTGCTGTAACTGTAAACTATCCTTCTGATAAGTTTGAAATGCCTACCAACCTCAATATCGGCGCATCTTACGACTGGTATCTTGATGAAAACCACCTGAGTTCTAAAGAAAGCCTGCCTATGCACAGGCTTACTGTTCTCGGAAACTTTACTTCAAACTCCTTTAATAACGATTATATCGGTGGCGGGCTTGAATACGGCTTCAGGAGTTTATTTATGCTCCGTGCAGCTTACCGCTACGAGAGTGGTATAGGTAGCCCATCTACAACTACCAGCATGTTTAAAGGTTATTCTTTTGGTGCTACAGTTCAGACAAGGATCAACGGGCCTAAATCGCCTATGCTGGCCCTCGACTATTCTTACAGGCCTACCGACCGTCCTGCAAACGGAGTTCATATGATCTCCCTGCGTGTGAATCGCTAATAAATTATTTTTTAGTATTTTTGCATTACAACGCTTCTGGAACACAGAGGCGTTGTATTTTTTTCTGAGGTTTATAAACAATTTGATAATGTCTGAATTAAACTACCTGACGAAAGAGACGCTTGAGCAGATGAAGGAGGAACTGAATAAGTTGAAAACCTCCGGGCGTGCAGAGATCGCGCGGCAGATAGCCGAAGCAAGGGAAAAAGGTGACCTTAAAGAAAATGCTGAGTACGATGCTGCTAAAGAAGCACAGGGGCACCACGAAGCCAAAATAGCACAACTACAGGCAGCAGTTATGTCTGCCAGGGTAATTGACGTCAAGAACATAGATATAAGCAAGGTTTCGGTTTTGAGTAAAGTAACAGTTACCAATCTGGGTACCAAAAAACAGGTGTCTTACCAGCTGGTATCAGAGAAAGAGGCTGATATAAAATTGGGTAAAATATCCGTTACTTCTCCTATCGGCAAAGGGCTGCTGGGCAAGGTAGTTGGTGAGGTTGCAGAAGTGCAGGCTCCCAGTGGCACACTCAAATTCCGTATAGACAATATAGCTGTAAGCTGATGCCAACCATATTCTCTAAAATAATAGCCGGGGAGATTCCCTGCTACAAAATTGCAGAGAATGAACACTTCTTTGCATTTCTCGATATTTTTCCGCTGCGTGAAGGCCATGTACTTGTTGTACCCAAAACGGAGGTTGACAAGTTTTTTGATGTGGAAGACTCACTGCTGTCTGAATGGCTTTTATTTGCCAAACCAATAGCACAGGCCATTGAAAAGGCTTATCCCTGCAACCGTTGTGGTATGAGTGTAATAGGCCTCGAAGTGCCCCATGCCCATATGCACCTGGTTCCCATAGACTCTGCCGATGGCCTCAACTTCACCCGCCCCAAACTAAAATTATCACCCGATCAGCTCAAAGCCTGCCAAAAGAAAATAGTTGAATTGTTGATTAGTTGACTTGTTGGTTAGTCGCGCGTACTATGTTCATTCCCGCATACGCTACTCAACCAATCAACTACTCAACCAGGAAACCAATCAACAACCAGGAAACCAATCACCCCACCGACCTCACCCCCACACTCCATGCCTGCGGCTTATCTGCGAAAAGTGCTTTAGTGATGCCCCATGTTTCTTTAAAAAATTTCGAAAAACGGTAATGATCCAGGTCTGCTTCTGATGCCCAGTGGCTGTATGTGAAGAAAACATTGGGCTGCTTGCTGTCCTGCCACAACTCCAGGTGTGTACATCCCCTGAAGCCCCTGATGGTTTGTTTGCGCTCCTCAAACATGGTGGTGAACGCGCCCACGCATTCCTCCCTGAAAGTCATTTGTACAATACGCACTATCATTCAAATACAATTTTAATATCGTTGTGGCGGCTGCCCAGCCGTAGCCCGAAGAGGCTGGCCGCCTTGCCGCGGTTAATACAGATCTCCAGGTAGCCGTGGCTGTTAAAGCGGCACAGTTTCAGCCCCTCGCGCACATCGTGGTAGTTCTGGCTCAGCTCACTGACCTCCTCACCCATCATAAACCTCAATACAAAAGGCCGGCCGGCCGCGGTATGCATAAACAGTTCTCGCGTCAGGTTCAGCACCACATTGTCGTAGTAGTCTATGTGCAGCACATCGCAGGCTATGGTGTTGCCGTCTATCACAGGTGCCGGCAGAGTTTTAGCTTTCTTCAATGCCGTGGGTGCCAGGCCCAGCGCAGCCGGAGTGCCGGTTTGCAGGGCAGCAATAGTGCGGCCTGCAGCGTGCAGCCAGTCTTTAAAAGTATGCTGCTGTTCCGGCTCCAGCACCATCCATGCATCTGGGTCGGTGCCCAGCGCCATAGTTATTAGGCCATTATCTGGTGCTATAAAATACTGGTCCTCGTGGGCGCACAGCACAAGCCTGGGGCTGCCGCCGGCAAACATATCAAACAGTGCGAGGTGCACCGTGCCGCGCTCAAAACTGCTGTATGCCGTGCCCAGCAGGTATGCTGCTTGCGGCATATAGTAAGGCTTCACATCATGGCTTATATCTATTACCGGCAGACTGGTGTACTGCAGCAGCACACCCCTGGCCATAGCAGCCGGGGCGTCCTGCAGTCCGAAGTCTGATAGCAGCGTGATACAAGGCATGACGTACAAAAGTACAATTCAATTTCTGCATAATGCCTCACCAGGCCCACCGTTTATAATAGGCTGAAAGTACCCATTTTATCCTCAGGTATTTAGTATTTAGTAGTTAGTACATAGTAGCGGGTGGCATTTTAGAGGGCAACAAATAATGCTGGTTGTAGGGCACACATGATTATAGCATGGGCCTTAGCGAGGGACAGCCAGTCCCTATTAATTCGGTAAAGCAACCTCACGAAACATGGATTGTTTACGCAATGTGAAAGCTTTTTCGCCTTGAAATAGTCATTATCCAAACCGCAAAAAATTGCGGGATTACTTCCGGTTTCTTCCGGTGGCAGAAAAACCGGAAGTTTGTAAATTATTGATAATCAGTTAATTATATACAAATTGCGGGTTGTGCCAGGAAAAGCCGCAATGCCTGTGTGCAGCTGAAATATGCCACTCAAATTGCGGGGTAAATATAGAGCATTATTATATAACAGCAAAATCAAAAATCTATGGCGGGACATATACAGCCTACGATGGGACGGAGCGGGCCTGTGATAGAAAATAGTTTGGGTTGAGAATGCTGTTGTTTGTGGGTTACATATGCGAAACAGGGTAATTATGCGTTGCAAACGCAGTGCCGGATAGTCCTAGAAAAATTTGAGGAACAGTGGTAAATATAAAATTCGTTGTGTATATTTGAATATAATTTAAATGATAATTTATATGATTCGTCTTTTTGATACACGAATTGATTTGTCTAATTCAGTTGATTTAAATTCTTATGAATCACTAAATCCATTTGTGCTTATCGACAGTATTATACAAGAGTACTTTCGGTCATTGGAGTCTAAATTTGGAAAAACGGAATCGAAGATGCGTCGCGATTTAATCTTAAAAGACGTTATTTTTAAAAGCTATGGGATTGACAGTAAAATTTATTCAAATGAAGAAATAGGCTTACTAATATCAAAATCAAGTGAACGAGTTAGACAACTGCTAGTTGACTTTTCCGGTAATATCTTTGAAACACTCATGGACAAGAACCCCAATTTTAAAGTTGACCGGCGAGTGGCTCTAAAGATTATAGAATTTGAAAAGCAGCTACATGGGTTCAAAGTAATGTCAATGTATAATTTTACAGAAAGATATTTACTACAACAAAACATAAAAATTGACAAGTCTAAAACGTATTTATTAAATATATTTTTTGATATATTTGAAGTTGCGCTTCGAAGCCCTGTTAGTTTCCATCATATTAAGAACAATAGCTTCATTTTTTTTGATAAAAAGTTAAACATCAATCTGGTTTTCAAGTGTTGTTATTTTGTATATGAATATTTAGAAAAAAATGTCTTAGCTGCGGACATTAAGGATATTGTCATTGATACAAGAAGAAAACTGCCTAAAGTTGACAGTGAGTTAATCGAAATTGCATGTAATCAATTACACGAGATAGAAATGGTATCTGATTTGCCGAGTGCAAAATACCAATTAAAAGCCCAATACCTATCTAATGCGTCGGACAAAGTTTATAGACTGTTATCTAAATGTAACCGATACCTAAAATTAGCCGAAATTGTTAAGGAAATTAATAGTGACCTATATAAATCTGGAACAGATAAGAAGATTACTAGTAGCGTCGCAGTCCGTCTGCCTAGCGATAATAGGTTTGCCTCACAAGGGAAAACTGGATATTGGGGGCTTACAGAGTGGAACGGCAATAACGAAACTATGTCTGAATTAATCACCAAAACTTTTCTTCATTTCAACAAACCGTTATTAGAAAGTGAAATTTTTGATCATATAAAAAAGTCAAGACCCCAAATTCCTATCAGGTCATTAGATACAATTATTTATGATAAAACAAGATACACCAAACTGAATAATAACAATTTCATACTGAATGAATGGAAACCCCTGTACAAAAATCTCATTGCAATTGGAGGAAAGAGAAATATATATGTGAAAGAAAATCCAATAAAGGAGCAGATCAGGCAGCAGGCTATTTTATTAATTCAAAAGAACAATAATGATCAACTAGATTTAAACACAATAGTAAACACGTTAAATAAAAAATTTGATTATAAAAAAGCCGCGATATACCAAATTATTTCTAACAACGATGAATTTATAAAAGTTAAAGACAAAAACGGAAAGTTGCTTGTAAAACTAAAAAATGGTGAAAATAGCTTCATTAAGAAAAATCAAACTGTAACTAGCGTTTTTGTATCTTATTCATGGGATACAATTGATTTTCAAGACAAAGTAATTTCATTTGTGAATTTTTTGAGACAAAATGGTTTCAATGCAGATATTGATAAAAGAATAATGCAAGACGAGTCTGCGATTGATTTCAATAAGTTAATGCACAAGGGGATTAGGAACTATGACAAAGTAATCGTTATATTATCTAGTAATTATAAGAAAAAGGCCGAAGCATTTGAAGGGGGGTAGGTAAAGAATACCAGTTTATTATTGGGAATATAGATAAGGAACCCAAGAAATATATTTTGGCTTCATTTAGTGCTCTAACAAAACAGGTTATGGAAAATATCACGCCGCTAGGGTTTACCAACAGAGAAATAATCGACCTGAAAAAAGACGAGCGTGATAAATTTCAGTGTTTATTTTCGAAGTTAACGGATACAAAGCAATATAACTTTAGTGAAGTAGCAGAAAATACTCCGGTTATTGAAGAAATCGTAATAAAGCCATTTACACTATTGTAGTTTTTTTGCCTGTTTTTTCCCCCATTGCTACAAGTGTTTTCCATTGCGAACCCAACCACTTCCCTCATCTAACCAGACAAAATATCCACAAGATTTTTAATCCACAATGCCTTGCACCGCCTGCATTACATCAGATTTACACCCTTTTTTTGTGGATATCTTGATGTAAATGCCATTTTTATTCTTCCCAAATTTGATGTCCCGAAAAAACAAGCCCTAACTATCTGCCAGTACTTACGACTAAATACAAACAACTATCTACTAAAGGCAATTAATTTATAATTCTCCCGTTATCAGTTCACTTCATTATTTTTGAGCTATGGCAGTAAGGCGGATATTTATATGGGTGGTGTTGTTGCTGGTACTGGTGGGCTCAGCCTGCCGAAAGAACCAGCAGGTGCTGAGTGCCGGGGGCATTATTACCTTCAGCACCGATACGCTGAAGTTTGATACTGTGTTTACAGCAGCCGGCAGCTTTACCACAGGGATAATGATCTTTAATCCGCAAAACGATGCAGTGGTACTCAGCTCGGTGCAGATGGAGAATGGTACGGCGTCTTTCTTTCACCTGAATGTAGATGGGTTTCAGGGCAATGTGGCTACCAATATTAAAATTGCAGCGCACGATAGTATTTATGTATTCGCAACTGTAAAAATAGACCCTACCGATACGCTTACCCCATTCCTGATCACCGACAGGTTGGTAGCGACCATGAACGGTAATGTGTTCAGCATACCTTTTACAGCATACGGCCAGAATGCCCATTATATTATCAACGACAGCTTAACACAATACACCCGCTGGCTCACCGATAAGCCGTATGTGGTGATCAATAAACTGGCGGTGGGTCCGTATGCCGAGCTGAATATTCCGGCGGGCTGCAGAGTGTATATGCACCAGAATGCCAGGATATTCAACTATGGGTTGCTGGTGGTAGACAGTGCCGGTATTCCGGGTAAGGACAGCGTAGTTTTTCAGGGCGACAGGCTGGACAGGGCTTACTTCGGGTACATAGGCTATCCGGGCGAGTGGGGCGGGCTGTACTTTGTAGGTGGCAGTGGCGGCCTGCTTAGGAATACAGTGCTCAAGAACTGCGGCGGCAGCACGCCGTATTACTATTACGGCATCAATTCGGCAGCCATACAACTAGGCGACTCGGCAGTGCTGTTTATGGATCACAGCAAAATACAGAATGCCATCGGCTATGGTATATACAGTGAGCACGGCCTGTTGTATATGAACAACTGCCTGCTGCACACCACAGGCGCACAGGCACTGGCTATCATAAAGGGCGGCTACGACTCTATCACCAATTGTACGTTTGCCAACTACGGCACTGCGGCCGTAACGCACAACAACAACGGCACAGTAAATGTGCAGAACTATGTACCGGACCCTGCGCATCCGGGGCATTACTTCTTTGGTAGTCTGGACGGTGTGATGCAGAATTGCCTGGTATACGGCTCACTGGATAGTGAGATCATCTGCGACTCGGTGCCTGATATTACAGCGCGGTTCAGAATGCAGAACTGCCTGCTGAAGATGGGTGATGTGCGGGAGAGCTGGGTGAACTTTACCAACTGTATTTTTAACCAGGATCCTATGTTTAAGAATACCAGCAACGGTGATTTTCATCTGAGTGTTGGTTCGCCATGTATAGGCACGGGCGGCACATTTGGCGCCACAGGCCTCTACGATCTTGATGGCACTCCCTGGGGCAGCGGTAACGATATTGGCTGCTACAAGCAACCGTGATATTTGTTGGAGGATTTTAGGAATTTGGAATTTGGGATTGGGAATTGCGTTAAGTTGAGCTCTTAATGAGCATCATCGAACCAAGATTCTCTTTTTGGCACTACTCACCATTGCACGACTTTTTTTGACACTCTCTTTTGGTCAGTGTTCCGGCAGTTTTGAGCGTTGTTGTATTTGGTGATGGGCGCAATGTTTTCAGCAGCACCATTTAATGCCCTCCTTCTATGGAGCCATCGTAGTCGATACCCTGGCGGCGGAGTATCCCTTTCACACTTACAGCAAAGAGTGCCAGGTACCCGAAACAGATAACCGTGAGCCAGTATGAGTTGTGGATGCCTACGCTTTTCAGATCGGCCAGCTTGCCCTGGATAGGGGGTATGATAGCTCCACCAAGGATCATCATGATGAGAAATGCAGAACCTTGTGAAGTAAACTTACGTAGTCCGGCTATGGCGAGTACAAATATTGCCGGCCACATAATAGAGCAAAAGAGCCCGCCGCTGAGGAATGCGTAGGTAGCGATTCTGCCCGTAGTGAATATGCCGGTAAGCATGAACGCCATACCGAGTAGCGAAAACAGGAGCAATGTTTTTGCTGGTTTGTCCTGCCCGGCATAAAATGCGATAGATTGTATAACGATACAGGTGATGTAGGCGTAAAGCGGAGAAACGTCGTTCTGTGCCACAGCATTGACAGCAAGCACTACACCGAATGCAACAACGGGCACTACGAAAATAAGTATTGCGCGGAGGGTATTGGACGGATTGAATATTTTAATGGAGCCTGTCCAGCGGCCCACCATGAGGCTGCCCCAGTACATAGAGATAAACGGTGCTACCTGAGATGATGTGTAGCCACCAAAGTCGTGCTCTGCGAGGAGTGCGCCGAGGTTGCTCTGAATAGTTACTTCAACACCCACATAGGTAAAGATGGCCAGCATGCCCAGTACCAGCTGCGGGTACTTCATAGCACCCCAGCCATCGCTTTTGCGCTTGGCCATAAACAGTGAAGTAAGCAGTGTGCCTACAATAATGATGAGCCCAATAAGCAGGAACCTGATGCGTGTGTTTTCGAGTTCTTCTTTCGTGGCAACATTTTCCATGAGATAGGTACTGAACACATAGTAAAAAGTGACGCCGAGCAATACAGTCATAACGAGCAGAGCAGCAAGCGCCTTGGGCGACTTTTCAGTATCTGTTTCGTACTGTCCTTTTGGTAGTTTTTTGGAGAAGAAAAAGAGCGCAGCAGCCAGTACAAAGAGCGCACCAACGCCGGCATAGAGGATGCTTACCTTGCCCAGGCCGAGCGAATTAATGAGGTCGTCGTTGGCCTTAGTGGTGCCGAAGAGCGCCAGTGCTACAATAATGGGGCCTATGGCGGTGCCGAAAGAGTTGATGCCGCCACCGAGTGTGATGCGGTGTGAGCCGGTTTCGGGAGGGCCAATCAGTGCAGCGAATGGGTTGGCGGCGGTCTGCTGCAGCGAAAAACCGAGTGCCACAGTAAACAACCCAACGAGCATACCGGGGAAAGTGTTGGCGTTAACGGCCAGTATCATGATCACTGCGCCAATGGCTGAAAACAGCAGGCCGTATACAATGCTGTTGCGGTAGCCCCAGCGTGCAATAACATCTTTACCAAACACAGAAGCAATGAAATACAACCCCAGGGCGCCCAGATAGTAGGCCAGGTAGAATGCAAAATCTATTAGCTGCGACTGGAACTGATCTAAATGAAAATAGTGCTTGCAAAACGGAATGAAAACTCCGTTGCCGGCGGCAATAAAACCCCAGAAGAAAAATACAGTAACAAGGGTAGAGAGCGCTCCCGAGCTATTTGATTTTGCAGTTGAATTCAGTTCCATGCAAGAAATGTTTGAATAAAGATAGTGTTTTGGTTCAATAGTTGAAGCCCCCAGGCAGTTGTTCGCATAGGTAGCCGTGTGGCGGGGAAATACTGGACGGAGTAAAGTAAAGCCTGGCAGATCAGATGCCTTTTATCATACGGCCAAACCTTTTATGGTAGGCCATAGCCAGCGACTCGCGGTGGTCGGGGTGGGCTATGCTGGCCAGCAGCCGGGCACGCTGGTCCATATTTTTGCCATAGAGGTTTACTACACCGTATTCGGTAGCAACATAATGTATGTGCCCTCGGGTAGTTACAACTCCGGCACCCTCATTCAGGTGCGGTACAATGCGTGATACACCCTTACTGGTTACTGACGGCAGGGCGATGATGGGCTTTCCACCTTCAGACAATGAAGCTCCGCGCATGAAGTCCATTTGCCCGCCGATTCCCGAAAATTGGTAAGTGCCGATGGAGTCAGAGCAAACCTGGCCTGTTATGTCCACTTCAATGGCGCTGTTGATGGCCACAACTTTAGGGTTGCGGCTGATGACATCAGAGTTGTTCACATAGGCCACATTGAGCAGGTCAATAGCAGGGTTGTTGTGGGCGAAGTCGTATACCTTATGCGTACCGAGAATAAATGAGCTGACGATTTTGCCGGTATTTATTTTCTTATGCGAGTTGTTTACAGCTCCGTTGCGTACAAGGGGGACTATGCCGTCTGAAAACATTTCGGTATGTATGCCCAGGTTTTTGTGATGGCGCAGATTAGCCAGCACTGCATCCGGTATGGCACCGATGCCCATCTGCAGGGTTGACCCGTCGTCAATCAGCGAGGCTACCTGTTCACCAATTTTTTTCGAAATGTCATCTGTTTTTGCAGCGTAATCCACTTCAATCAAATCAGATTCTTCCCATACCATTGCGCTGAACCGGGAAAAGTGAATGATACCTTCGCCCAGAACACGTGGCATACGGGGGTTGACCTGGGCAATAACGATTGGCGCGTTCTTTACGGCACTTACAGCGATATCGGCAGATGTGCCTAATGTGCAATAGCCATGATGGTCGGGGGGTGATACCTGTACAATGGCTACATCAAGCGGAAGGTAGCCCCTTTCGAACAACTGAGGTATCTCACTGAGAAAAACAGGTATGTAGCCGCCACTGCCGGAATTGACCCAGCCGCGCACGTTTTCGGAAACAAAAAGTGAGTTAAGGTAAAAGCTCTCCTGTACTTCGGGATGGTTCCAGTCAATTTGCCCGTAGGTGCTGATGGCCACCAGTTCCACGCCGCTGATTTCGCCTGCACGTTTTAAAAGCGTACTCAGCACTTTCAATGGTGTTGCTGCACCTCCGTGAATGAATACCCTGTTGCCGCTTTTTACCAGTTTCACAGCTTCTTCAGCTGCTGTATACTCTATCGTCATTTTGTGTAATTGGAACCAAAGTTAATTCTAAATACAGGTCAGCTGCCGATCATAAAACAAGGAGAATTACAAACATGCGCCGTTACCTGGTAACTGCCAGATGAAATATTTTGCTTTCGGAGCCAGAACGGATGGCGAGCAAGTAGACACCATTGGCTACAGATTCGTCCAGATGGATAAGCTCATTCAGTTTTCCGTTTTTAGGCTGTGCAATACTGCTATATACAGTACGCCCCAGCATACTGGTTATTTCCACTGATACGCCATTGCCGGTTGCCCAACTGCAGCTGCTGGTTATCGTTATATCACCTGAGCACGGGTTCGGAGTTATCCGTATGTCATCTGCTTTGATGAGCTGGCTGATACCCTCGGTAGTAACGGTAATGTATAACCAGCTATGCCCAGAGGTGACACAGGGGCCATGGCTGGTGACCTCGCAACTAACAGAGTCAGGCGCTGGGTAGCCGAAACTACTGCTGATGTATGTGCTGTCGGTGGCGCCGGGCACTGGTGCTCCGTTGATGTACCACTGGTATGTGGGTGCAACTGCGCCTGTAGCGCTGGCTGTGAGTGTATCTTCCTGGCCATGCCCCACAGTGGAGCCCGGCAGAGCAATGATTGTTACAACAGGCGCTGCTGGCGTATCAACAGACATAGTGACAATATCGCTGGTGTCGCGGTTTGCAAGGCGGCAAGGATAGCTGCTGTACATTACACAGTAAATCTGGTCGCCATTGGTTGGCACAAAAGTATAGGTTGGGGCTGAGCCAACATTGGTTCCGTTCAGAATCCAAAAATATACGGGTGTAGTACCTCCATATACCGGAACTGAATGAACTGTGACAGAACTGCCCAGGCAAACAGTATCGCCGGGGTTGCTGTATGTGGTTACAACGGGTGTACCATATGGCATTACGGTCATAGTAAGTGAGTCGGATGCAGTGGCAGGTAACACACAGGTGGCATTGCTTGTCATGAGTACTTTAACAATATCGCCATTTGCGGGAATGTAGCTGTAGGTGCTGTAAGTACCTATCAGCACGCCATTTACGAACCATTGGTATACCGGGGCGGGACCCCCGTTTGTGGGCGTGGGTGAAAATAATACAGCGGCACCTGTACAAACAGTGTCGTTGGGGTTTGGGCTAACCAATACCGACGGCGTTACGTTAGGAATGACTATTACTGTTGCACTGCCGGTCATGGTATTTTGGCAGGTTGTGGTGGTATTGGTACCTTTTATAGTATAAGTGCCGGGCGATGTAAGAAGGCCATAATCGAGTGCTGCACCTGTGCCGGGCAGGCTGCCAATTGCTGTGGCGCCATGTAACAGTGTGTAGTTAACACCGGTTTCTGAATTGCTGAGCCCGATATGCACGCCTGTATCGCTGGCACAATAGCTGCCGCCACCTGTTACTGCAAAGGCAGTTGGCAATGGTAAAACATTGACTGTGGTTGATGCAGCGCAACCGCCGGGTAATATCTGGTAGATGATTGTAGCGTAACCGGGAGCAACACTGGTGACGATGCCGGTAAGGGAGCCGATGGCGGCAACAGCAGGATCGGCACTTGACCAAACACCGCCGGATACTGAGTTGAATAATGTTGTTGACCCGCCAAGGCACATATTTGCAGAGCCGGTAATGGCGGCGGGTGTCGGTAATACTGTTACAGAATAGGAAGCTGAGCAGCCTACGCCGTTGGAGTAGTAGATAACAGCCACGCCTGAACTGAGGCCGGTGACAATTCCCGTCAGTGAACCGACTGCAGCAACCGAAGGAGAACCTGTACTCCATGTGCCGCCAAATGTGGCATCAGTAAGTGTGATTACCTGAGCAGCACACAAGGTGTCAGGGCCAGTTATTGGTGATGGCAGCAACTGCACGGTAACACTCAAAAGAGCTTCGCAGCCTGCGCCCATGCTGTAAGTAATAGTGGTACTACCCGCAGCCACGCCTACTAATGCACCAGACAACGGGTTGATAGTGGCGGCTGCTGTGTTACTGCTTGTCCAGGTGCCGCCGGGTACCGGGTCTGTTAAAATTGTGGTAGTGCCGATACAGATGTTGGAACTGCCAGCAATTGGCAACGGTGCAGGATTGACCGATACAGCAAGTACAGCAGGGCAGGGTGAACCATCGGAATAGGAAATGATGGAAGTACCCAATGCAACACCAGTTAATACACCGGTTGATGAAACAGTGGCGATGCCAGGGGCAGAAGATGACCATGAGCCGCCGGGTGATGCATCGGCCAGGGCAGAAGACGTGCCAACACAAACGGAAGGAATACCGGCGATAGGGGCAAGGCCTGAACCAATGTGAACGGCTACAGTTGCAGCGCAGCCTGTAGGAATGGTATAAGTTATCATTGCAGTGCCTGCGGCAACGCCAGTAACAATGCCTGAAGTTACGCCCACGGTTGCTACTGACAAGTCGCTACTGGTCCAGAAGCCTCCGGGAACTGCATCAGACAGGCGGCTGGTGAGCCCTATACAGATATTAGTGGTGCCGGTAATAGCTGGGGGCAATGGGTTTACAGTGATTACCCTGACAGCAGCACAGCCTGAACTTACAGTATAGGAAACAGTAACGGTGCCAGAGCTATTGCCGGTCACAAAACCGGTTGCAGAGCCTACAGAAGCAATCGTAGGATTACTTGTAGACCATACACCGCCCGGAGCAGGATCGCTGAAAAATACTGAAGAACCAACACAGAGTGACGGTGGCCCTGTAACAGAAGAAGGCAGCGGCAGCACGGTAACTGCCTGAATCGCCGAACATCCAGTAATCGGGGCATGGTAGGTAATAACAGCTGTGCCCGTAGACAGCCCGCATACGACACCGCTGGATGAACCTATGCTGACAATTGTTGAGGAACTGCTGGCCCATGTGCCGCCTGTAAGGGCGTCTGATAGAATATCGCAGGTGCCGAGGCAAACCGTAGGCGACCCACTGATGGCGGGAGGCGCTGGGTTAACTGTGAAAGCAGCAACTGAAGAGCAGCCTGTGCTAACTGTATAGCTTATTATAGCAATGCCTGCTGTAACGCCTGTAACATCGCCTGTACCGGATACTGCTGCTACTGAGGGATCGCTGCTGCTCCAGGCACCTCCTGGTGTGGCATCATGCAGTGTAGTAAACTGGCCCATGCACACATGTGTTGTGCCGGTAACAGCAGCAGGCACGGCAAATACAGAAACCGGTAGAGTGGCTGTGCATCCGGTGGGCAGCGTATAAGTAATAGTGGTTATGCCCGGAGCAATGCCTGTAACTACGCCTGCGCTGCTGATAGTACCCACAGATGGGTTACTGCTGGACCAGGTGCCGCCCAAAACTGTGTCGCCAAGATTGGTGGTTTGGCCAACACATACTGAAGGCGTGCCAATAACAGGTGCAACCGGATTAACTACAAGAGCTGCTATTGCTGTGCAGCCTGTTGTACCGAGCGTGTACAATATGATTACTGTACCTGTGGCAACACCTGTGACTATTCCTGAAGATGAGCCGATATATGCAACGGCGTTGTCGCTGCTGCTCCATACACCACCGGCAACACTGTTAGTAAGTGTGGCGGTAAGGCCCACACAGACAGCGGATGGGCCTCCGATTACAGCCGGAGCCGGAGTAACTGTAACAGCATAGGTTGAAAAACAACCGCCAACATCATAGGTGACTGTAGAAGTGCCAGGGCCTGAAGTTGTAATTATGCCGGTTGTGGAACCAATTGTCAAAACAGAAGTTGTGCCTGAAGACCATGTGCCGCCGGGTGTGGCATTGGAAAGGGTGACGGACGTGCCATCGCAGAGGGTGGACGGCCCGGAGATGGGGCCGGGTGCTGCATTGATTGAAACTGTGGCAATTGCGATACAGCCACTGGGCAAACTGTAAGTGATTACAGAAGCGCCGGGAGATACTGCTGTGAGCAGCCCGGTGCCAGCAACTATTGTGGCCACAGATGTATTTGTGCTGGACCATGAACCTCCGGTAGCAGCATCTGTTAATACTGTAGTGCCGCCAACACAAACTGCAAATGTACCTGCTATGGGAGCGGAGGGGTTGACCGTTATTGTAGTGGTAGCCACGCATGTGCCTATACTATATGTTATTAATGCAGGGCCGGCAACCATGCCTGTTACTATGCCTGTGGCTGAACCAACAGAAACAGTTGAAGAAGTACTGCTCCAGAGGCCCCCGGAAACGGAATTGCTCATTGTGATGTTGGAGCCAACGCACACAGACGACAAGCCGCTTATAGGAGACGGTGATGCGTTCACGCTGATGTTAATTGTGGCAGAGCAGCCTGAAATTGTATAAGAGATGGTTGTGACACCAATAGCTACTCCGGTGACAACACCAGTGCCAGATACTGTGGCAACAGATGGGTTGGAACTGGCCCACACGCCGCCGGGCATAGCATCGCTTAGTGATACGGTAGAGCCAATACATGCGTTAGACGGCCCGGTAATAGGCGACAGGCCTGAAGTAACATTTACTGTGAACGTGGAAGTGCATGTGCCTCCGAGCGAATAGGTAATGACGGAAGTGCCAACAGCCACGCCGGTAATAACACCTGTAAGCGACCCAACGCCGGCAACAGAAGGTGCACTACTGGCCCAAACACCACCGGGTGTGGAATTGGAGAGTGTAATCGTAGCACCTGCGCACACAGAAGACGGCCCTGAAGTTGTGCCCACTGAAGGATTTACTGTTATCAGTGTACTCACTACGCAGCCAGCAGCGCTTGTATATGTGATGCTGGCGGTGCCGACAGATAGGCCGGTAACCAAACCTGATGAACTGCCAACAGCTGCGGCAGGACTGCTCACAGACCATGTACCGCCTGATGGCGAGGAAGACAACGAACCTGTGCCACCTATGCAATAGCCGGAAGGGCCGGCAATAGCCGTGGGCAGTGCGTTGATGTTGATTGTAGCAGAGCCAGCCATAGCCCTTGTGCATCCAGTTGTTGCATTTGTGGCAGTGACAGTATACGTACCCGCCGCACTGATGAGGCCAAAATCAAGCGGACCGCCCGTGCCGGGCAGTGGAGCACCGACTGTTGATGCGCCCAGCATAAGCTGATAATTAACGCCAAGAGATGACCCGGACAGCCCTATATGCAGGCCACCGCCACCGGCACAATAGCTGCCGCCACCGGTAACGGTAAACGAAGCGGGGATTGAATTCACAGTTGCCCGAAAAAGCGAAAAGCAGCCGTTACTCAGGGAATATGAAATGGTGGCATTGCCCAGTGCCGCACCGCATACAAGGCCCGTGCCAGAACCTACCGTTGCTATTGAAGGGCTGCTGCTGGACCAGCTTCCTCCGGGTACAGCATTGGTAAAGGTTACGCAGTTACCGTTGCACAATGATGGGGTGCCGGAAATGGCGGAAGGTGCTGCGTTGACAGTGATTATTTTTGTCGCAGAACAGCCGCTACTTTGAGAATAACTAATGGTATCAATACCGGCTGTAACGCCAGTTACTATACCGGACAAAGAGCCTACAGTGGCATGCCCGTTGCTGGCGCTCCATGTGCCGCCCGGTGTCAGGTCACTCAATGCTATTGTCGCACCTGTACAAACTGTATTCGGACCGGCAATTGGTGCCGGATTAGGATTGACAGTTACTGTCTTGCCCCAAGGGCATGTGCAACAATAAGATATCACAGTAGTGCCACTGCTTAGGCCGCAAACAACGCCAGTGGAACTACCAACATTTGCAACCGTGCCGGATGTACTGCTCCATGTTCCTCCGCCCACGGTAGGTGTCATAGTGATACATGCACCCGCGCACACATTATTAGGGCCAAAAAAGATAGGCGATGGTGGGGGAACGACGTTCAATGTAGTTGTTGCAACGCAGCCTGTTGGCAGCGTATATGTTATTGTTGTTGTGGTGCCCGGGCCGCTGCCAACTGCATTTGCAATACCTGTTGCTGACCCTATGGTAGCTATAGTGGGATTGCTGCTGCTCCATGTTCCACCTGGCGTTGCGTCGCTCAGAGTAGTTGTACCACCGACAACCGAACAAATCGAAAAATATCCGGTAATAGGTGCGGGTAGAGGATTCACTGTTATCGTTGTGCTTGCAGTTCCTCCTATTGTAGTATAGTAAATAGTATCAACGCCTGCACTTAGGCCGTTTACAATGCCGGAGGATGAGCCCACTGTGGCTATAGAAGTGTTAGCGCTGCTCCAGATGCCGCCGGATGTAGCGTCTGTAAAGGTTATGGTAGAACCTACACAAACGGTAGATAAACCGGAGATCGCAGATATGGGAACTGAAATAACACGGATACGATCATTGTTTACATCTGCTATATAGAGATTACCGGATGAATCAGGGAATGTATATGACAAAGAATTAAATTTTGCCGACGTGGCAGCTCCGCCGTCGCCACTGAAACCAGATGCAGTAGGTGTACCTGCGATTGTTGAAATGATTCCCGACCCGTTAATTTTACGGATGCAATTGTTCCCTCTATCGGTAATCAGCAAATTTCCTGACATATCAAACGCGACCTGTTCAGGGCCACTAATTTGCGCTGCTGTCGCGGCTCCGCCGTCGCCGCTGAACCCTGATACCCCGGTACCAGCAATAGTAGAAATGACACCGGATGTGTTTACTTTGCGTATAGCTGAACTGCCCACTTCGGCAATATAAATGTTGCCAGTATTATCCACGGTGACACCTACCGGAAGGTGTATGCCCGCAGCAGTAGCCGGGCCTCCATCGCCGCTGTAAGTACCTGATCCATCACCGGCGACTGTTGTTATGTTGCCTGAGGTGCTTATTTTCCGGATTCTGAAGTTCCATATGTCTGCAAAGTAGACATTGCCTGCTGCATCTAAAGAAAGGCCTTCTGGAGTATGCAATATCGCGGCCGTGGCCGGGCCGCCATCACCACCATATCCCATGGCTCCTGTCCCCGCTATTGTGGTAATAGTGCCACTTCCGTCAATTTTACGTATTCTATTTCCGACTGCATCTGCAATATACAGATTGCCTGCTCCGTCAAACGCCAGGCCGTGAGGGCAGTTGATAGATGCCGCTGTGGCCGGACCGCCATCTCCTGAAGACGAAGCGGCGCCATTACCCGCTATTGTAGAAATAACGCATGACGTGCTGATTTTTCGTACCCTATAGTTATAAAAGTCGGAGACATACAGATTGCCTGCACCATCTTTAATAGCGCACACGGGGCGATAAAAGGAAGCAGTAATAGAAGGGCCGCCGTCACCACTATAACCAGTTGACCCACTGCCAGCAATTGTCGAAATGTTCTGAGCATTTAACAGGTTAGTAAAACCAAGAGCAATAACAGCCAGTATTACGATGAGTTTTTTCATTGAGTATGTATTTGAGGGTACATTTATCAGGCGGCCATTGCGCCTTAAATGTTAGTAAAACGCCATAAAATTGACTGATTGTCAGCAATGGAATGGCGGGAGTTCTGTTTCATTGATATAAGTAATTTGAAAGGGTTTTATTTCACCCCAAATGTAAGATTAATTTAATAAACTACCCGAGCGAACAACAAAAAAGGGAGTGTTGTGCAACACCCCCTTTCAACAGTTATTAAATTCAAATTAAAGGATTGTCCAGGTCTTGTTGCCTGAAAGAATTTTATCCAATGATGGTTTTCCTTTACGCTGTATCAGTTCATCAATCTGGCTCTGCATACCCTCTTCGTAGGTAGGGCGCAACTCAGAATAGATCACACCAAAAGGCCTTGGGAAGCTCATGCCGTTGTAGGATGAATCGAAGAAGCTGGCGATGATGTGCGCCTTGATCTTATCGTGTTCATCATGTATCCATAGGTCGTTAACTGAATGTGAGCCATCTGTGAGGTCAACAATCACAGGGTTAGTACCATCGAGTTTGATCCCTTTGTTGCCGCCGGTACCAAAAACGAGAGGCTTGCCATGCTCCAGCAGCAGAGACTGCTCCTGCTTGGTTTCTTTCTCAGAATAGGCGAAGAAAGTACCATCGTTGAATACCGGGCAGTTCTGATAGATCTCTACGAATGATGTACCCTTGTGGTCATTAGCGCGTTTCAGCACCATCTGCATATGTTTAGGGTCGCGGTCGAGAGAGCGGGCTACAAAGCTAGCCTTGGCACCCAGAGCGAGTTCGCTAGGGTTGAATGGTTCTTCAACCGATCCGAATGGCGTTGATTTTGCCACCTTGCCTTTCTCAGATGTGGGAGAATACTGTCCCTTGGTAAGGCCATAAATCTGGTTATTGAACACGAGGTAGTTTACATCGAAGTTCTTGCGCATGAGGTGTATGAAGTGGTTGCCTCCGATTGAGAAAGCGTCACCATCGCCCGAAACCAACCATACACTCAGATTAGGGTTCAGGGCTTTAACCCCTGAAGCTATAGCTGCAGCCCTCCCGTGTATACTGTGCATACCATAGGTATCCATGTAGTAAGTGAAACGTGCTGCGCAGCCTATGCCAGATATAAATACAATATCTTCTTTAGGTACTCCGAAATCGGGGAATACGGTTTGAACTTGTTTTAATATAGAATAATCGCCGCAACCCGGGCACCATTTTACTTCCTGGTTAGAAGCAAAATCTTTGGCCGTGAGTTTTGGAGCTGCTTCCTGTTCTGCTATTGTGGACATTATGAATGTTATTTTAAAATTTCAAGAATTTTGTTTTTCAATTCCGCGGTTGTAAACGGCAACCCCTGTACTTTGGAATAACCGATGGCAGGCAACAAATACTTGGCTCTGATCAGGTTCAGTAACTGGCCGCAGTTCATTTCAGGAATAAGTATCTGGTCATAAGCACTCAGCAGCTCGCCCAGGTTTTTAGGGAACGGGTTGATGTGGCGCAAATGAATGTGAGCTACATCATGGCCTTCAGCAATCAGCTCACGCACCGCTGTCTTAATAGAACCTGATGTAGACCCCCAACCAAGAACTGCCAGTTTGCCAGAAGATTTACCGCTATCTGGTGCGATTGCAGGGATGTAATCAGCTATTTTTTCTATTTTCTGAGCACGTAGTTTTGTCATCACTTCGTGGTTCTTGGCATCATAAGATACGTTGCCGGTCTCGTTCTGTTTTTCGAGGCCGCCAATGCGGTGCATCAAACCGGGAGTGCCGGGTTTAACCCATGGGCGAGACAGTTTTTCATCGCGCTTGTAAGGCATGAAAGTTCCGCCCGGGTTATTATTTTCAGATGCAAACGTCACCTTAATAGGCTTCAGGTCAGCTGCTGCGGGGAATCTCCATGGCTCAGCGCCGTTGGCAATGTAGCCATCCGTAAGCACGATAACTGGCGTCATATGCTCTACAGCAATTCGCGCACCTTCCAGCACTGTATCGAAACAATCTGCCGGAGAGCATGCAGCAACAACAGGCAATGGGCCTTCGCCGTGACGGCCATACATTGCCTGCATCAGGTCGCTCTGCTCAGTTTTTGTAGGCAGGCCTGTTGATGGGCCTCCGCGCTGTATATTTACTATGAGCAAAGGAATTTCAAGAATAGTTGACAGCCCGATTGCTTCTGTTTTTAAAGCCATGCCAGGGCCGGACGTTGTGGTTACACCGAGGCCACCGGCGTAAGATGCACCGATTGCTGCGCAGATAGCAGCAATCTCATCTTCAGCCTGGAAAGTTTTTACATTGCTGGTCTTGTATTTCGACAATTCGTGCAGCACATCAGACGCCGGTGTAATAGGGTACGAACCCAGGAACAGCGGCAGCCCTGTAAGCTCAGAAGCGGCAACAAGCCCGATAGCAGTAGCATGATTGCCTGAAATACTGCGGTATACACCCTTAGGGAGTGTGGCAGCAGATACTTTATAACGAGTGGTAAAAATCTCAGTATGGTCGCCGTAGTTCCAGCCAGCCTTTAGCGTTTTGACGTTTGCTTCAGCTATCTCAGGTTTTTTAGCAAACTTCTCATTGATGAAGCTGATGGTGTAATCCATTGGTTCATCAAACATCCAGAAGAGCAGGCCCAGCACAAACATGTTTTTTGACCGCTCTATTTCTTTCATTCCCAGGGTTGTACCTGCCAGGCAATCCTTGGTGAGCTTGGTTACATCTATTTTATGAACTGTGTAATTGTCAACTGTTCCGTCTTCCAGCGGATTTGCACCATCGGGATATCCTGCAAGGCCCAGGTTTTTTTTATCAAAACCTGCAATGTTGGTAATAATGATACCGCCTTTTTTCAAACGCGGAAGGTCAACCTTTAAAGCAGCGGCATTCATAGCAACCAGCACATCGTATTCGTCGCCGGGCGTGAATATCTCTTTGCTGCCAAAGTGAACCTGAAAGCCTGAAACGCCCGCTGTAGTGCCGATGGGGGCTCTGATCTCGGCAGGGAATTCAGGGAAAGTGCTGATATCGTTACCTAAAAATGCTGCAGTGTCAGTAAACTGGCTGCCGGTAAGCTGCATACCATCACCGGAGTCGCCGGAAAACCTGATCACTATACTCTCTGCGTCCACCAGGTTGGTTTCGTGCCGTGGTTTTTGTTCTAGAATTGAGTCCATTATTTAAGAAGGGATTAAAAAAATTTTTGCAAAGTTAAAACATTTACCCAAGTCAAACCCGGGTAAAACGCATAAATAAAAAAACAAAAGCAATAGAAAACCCCGCGTTTGCGGGGTTCAGGAAAATTTATGGATGCAATGACTGCATTTTAGCTTCCAGTTCTTCCCGTGTTTCAACGTTTGCTTCGTCAGGCAGGCAACAATCTACCGGACAAACAGAAGCACATTGAGGTTCTTCATGAAAGCCTACACATTCGGTACATTTATCAGTTACAATATAGTAGTAGTCGTAAGAGACAGCTTCATGCTCATCATCAACCCCGCTCACAAGGCCACTTTTGGCAGTGAAACTACCTTTAAGAGAAGTTTTATAAGCGAAATTCCACGCGTTTCCGTTTGCGAAAATAGCGCCGTTAGGGCATTCGGGTTCACAAGCACCACAATTGATACAATCTTCAGTTATCTTAATTGCCATAGTTGAGTATTTTTTTTAAAAGTATTACAATCAGGCGTAAAAGTAAATTTATTTATAAATTTACAAAGGGCGATTATTCGAGGTTATTAACATTTAAACATACTTAATGTTTATAGCGGATGTTCTTTGTCCGGGGGCAATTTTTTTTTATGCGGAAAAGAGTAGTTTTGTTTCAATCTAATGATATTATATTGTATGGTGGGCTGAATGGATTTTTTGGCCGCAGTGTTTTTTGGCTATGTGGCGGAAGGAGCCAGTAAAGAATTTGATACGGGTTAACGCTAGAAGGCGGAACCGGCAGGTTTTTCAGAATATATGTTAAAATAAAACAGCAGCAGCTACATGGGTTCATCGGCTTTAATTCTACTGATCATTGTTGGGATTGCTTTTGCAGGGGGGGGTATTCTTGTTTCGAAAGCTATAGCAAAAACATCAAAAAATAAATATAAGGGCGAGCCATATGAGTGTGGAATTCCAACAACCGGCACATCGTGGATACAGTTTAACGTAGGATATTACCTTTTTGCACTGATATTCCTGGTATTTGATGTGGAAATGGTTTTTATGTATCCGTGGGCCGTGGCGGTAAAAGGCATAGGTATGGCCGGCCTGTTTGAGATAGTTGTGTTTATGTTCATTCTATTCATGGGGTTATTGTATGCATGGAAGAAGGGAGCATTGAAATGGATGTAACCCCAAACCCCTGAAGGGGCTTCCCTTAGTGCATGGGATGATTTTTAATTAAAACAATGAGAAGCCCTTTTCGGGGTTTGCGATATGGCAGAGACAGAAAAAATGATATTCCCGGCGCAACTGCACCAAACGGCGGATGGCGGGATAGTGGTTTCGAAACTGGATGATATGATCAACTGGGCGAGGTCAAACTCGCTGTGGCCGCTGGTGTTTGGTACCAGTTGCTGTGCCATAGAAATGATGAGTGCTGCTGATGCCAAGTATGACTGGTCGAGGTTTGGATTTGAAGTGGCGCGGGCTACTCCCAGGCAGGCAGACCTGATTATAGTGGCCGGTACGATTGTAATGAAAATGGCACCGGTATTAAAAAGGCTATACGACCAGATGCCCGACCCAAAGTATGTGATTGCCATGGGGGCATGTACTATATCAGGCGGGCCGTTCTTTTATAATACCTACTCGGTGGTAAAAGGTGTGGACCATGTGATACCTGTGGATGTTTATATTCCGGGATGCCCACCCAGGCCGGAAGCTTTACTGCATGCGATGATAACACTGCAGGAAAAGATAAAGCACGAAACTTATTTTGGAAAAACAAACGAAAACGGAAAATGACCACAGAAGAAATAAAACAATCCGTAAGTGCGCTTTTTCCGGATGTTACTTATGATGAGGCCGGTGAATTCCTGAATGTGCTGACAGACAGCAAAGGGCTGAAACCTCTGATGCAGGCGTTGCGTAGAAATAGCGAATTTGATTTTGATTATCTGTTTTGCCTCACATGCATTGACTGGAAAACACACCTGACAATGGTATACCATATGCTGTCAAAAAGCAATAATCATACGGTTGTTGTAAAGGCAAAAATTGCAGATGTAAATACCCCTGAGATAGAGACAGTTTGCGATATTTGGGAGACAGCCAATTTTCATGAGCGCGAAGTATTTGACCTGTTCGGTGTGAAATTTATTAATCATCCCGACCTGCGCAGGATATTTCTGGACGAAGATTGGGAGGGGTTTCCGCTGAGAAAAAATTATGTGGATGAAAATATGATAGAGATATGAGTTTGTTAGGCGAAGATATTGTTACAGAAGACGGAGAGTTTGTCATAAATATTGGGCCGCAGCATCCATCTACTCATGGTGTGCTTCATCTTAAAGTGTGGCTGGATGGGGAAACTATTAAGCGTATACAGCCGCATCTGGGGTATATCCACCGTTCTATCGAAAAAATGTCTGAAAGCCTGTCGTACAGAAATTTTATTTATGCTACGAGCAGG
This sequence comes from Sphingobacteriales bacterium, assembly GCA_900299255.1. Classification (GTDB taxonomy): domain Bacteria; phylum Bacteroidota; class Bacteroidia; order Chitinophagales; family Chitinophagaceae; genus Nemorincola. The sequence continues at coordinate 7,985 of OMJB01000056.1, read as the reverse complement.
ATGGACTATCTTAGTGCCCATATCAATAATCAGGCCTGCGCTCTATGTGTGGAGAAGGGGCTACAGGTAGAAGTGCCGGAACGTGCTAAGGCCATCAGGATATTAATGGCCGAGCTGACAAGGCTTTCATCTCACCAGCTGTGGTGGGGCTGCACCGGCCTTGACCTGGGTGCAGTAACTCCTTTTTTCTATGCATTCAGGGAACGTGAGTCTATAATGGCAATCATGGAGGAAACGTGCGGTGCAAGGCTTACTCAGAACTACTGTGTGCCTGGTGGGGTGATGTATGATATTCACCCTAATTTCAGAAACAGGGTAAAGGATACACTTAAGCAAATAAGGTCGAAGTTTAACGAATACGAAGAAATACTGACCGGCAATGTGATTTTTGAACAGCGAACCAAGGGGGTAGGTTATATCTCAGCGGAAGATGCAATTTCTTTTGGCTGCACCGGGCCCACCGCCAGAGGGTCAGGGGTTAGTTGTGATGTCAGGAAGCTGTTTCCGTATGACGGGTATGAAAAGTTGCAGTTTAAAGAAATACTGGAGCAGGGTGGTGATTGTTATGCCCGCTACATGGTGCGCATGGCAGAGATGAAGCAGTCTGTATTTATTATTGAGCAGCTAATAGACAATATTCCTGAGGGTGAGTTTCAGGCTAAGACCAAGATGGTGCTGAAGCTGCCGAAGGGTGAATTTTATCAGCGTGTGGAAACAGCGCGCGGGGAACTGGGTGTGTATATAGTAAGTGATGGTGCGGCTTCGCCGTACCGGATCAAATACCGTTCACCCAATTTCTCCAACCTGTCGGCATTGGAAAGAATGGCAACAGGAACTAAAATAGGCGATCTGGTGGCTATCATGTCTACAATTGACCTGGTAATACCGGATGTGGATAGGTAGGTTTTTAGTCTAAGTCGTGAGTCATAAGATATAAGTCGTGAGCCACAAGTTGTTGGTAAGTTGAATATAGCGAATTGGTGAAGTATTGAACAATAGGAAAATTGAAAAATAAAATATAAAATTTTGAAACTCATTTTAGACATAAGTTTTTCATCATTCGCAACGGGTATCCATCAATGGCTGGTGGGTGCCGTACATAGCGAAGGGCTGGTAAAGGTGATCGAAATGGTGATTGCCGGCCTTGCATTGTTGGTGTTTCTGGTGCCGCTTTGTTTTATACTGGGTTATATGGAGCGCAAGGTAGCTGCATTTATACAGGTGCGCCTTGGGCCCAACAGGGTGGGCCCGAAAGGGACACTGCAGATAGTGGCTGATACCATTAAGTTGCTTTTTAAAGAAGGCCTGACACCAAACGCTTCCGACAAATTCCTGTTTAACCTGGCACCAATGATTGTGGTGGTAACTTCCATGCTGGTGATGGCGCCTATTGCGTTTGCTAAGAACTTTCAGATATGGGACATAAGTATTGGTGTGCTGTATGTTTCTTCTATTTCTTCGATAGCTGTTATTGGTATACTGATGGCCGGGTGGAGCAGTAATAACAAATACTCGTTGCTGGGTGCCATGCGCAGTGGCGCTCAGATAGTAAGTTATGAACTTTCAGTTGGGCTGTCGCTTATTTCTATTGTGATTCTGGCGGGTAGCCTGCGGATGTCGGATATAGTTATGAGCCAGGAAAATGGCTGGTGGATATTTAAAGGGCATATACCGGTGCTGATATCTTTTGTTATTTTCCTGATTGCGTCTACAGCGGAGATTAACCGTGCGCCTTTTGACCTGGCCGAAGCAGAGCAGGAGCTTACAGCGGGTTTTCACACGGAGTATTCGGGGATGAAATTTGCCATGTTCCTGCTTGCAGAATACATCAACCTGTTTGTTGTATCTGCGATAGCGGCTACTCTGTTTCTGGGCGGATGGATGCCTTTTCATATAGGGCACTGGCATACATTCAACTTTGTGATGGATTACATACCGTCGTCAGTGTGGTTTCTGGGTAAAACATTTGCAATCATATTCATCATCATGCAGTTCAGGTGGACGTTCCCGCGCCTGCGTGTGGATCAGCTGCTGACTCTGGAGTGGAAGTATCTGCTCCCGGTAAGTATGGTGAATGTGATACTGGTGACAGTGATGGCAATTATGGGGTGGCATTTTTAACTGTCCTTTTTATCAGGGAGAACCGGAATAAATGCTATATGTGAAATAAAATGGATTGATAAAGTAAGATTTGAAAATAATAAACGATGTTTTTAAAAGAGTATTTCGGGAGCATATACAGGTCGGCAAGGTCGCTGCTTAAAGGGATGAAGCTGACCGGTTATTATTTTACCCATCCGAAAGAAATACAGACTGAGGAATATCCTGATAACCGGGCAACACTGACCATGTTTGACCGGTTTAAGGGTGAAGTAACTATGCCTCATAATGAAAACAACGAACACAGGTGCACCGGCTGTCAGGCATGTGAGATTGCCTGCCCGAACGGAACAATCAAGATCATTACCAAGCAGGAACTGCAGCCGGATGGGAAAAAGAAGAAAGCGATAGATACGTTTGTGTACCACCTGGAACTTTGCACCATGTGTAATATGTGTGTGTTAGCATGTCCGTCAGACGCAATTGTAATGGGGCAGTCGTTTGAGCATAGTGTTTATGACAAGCGACAACTGAAAAAGGTACTGAACCAGCCGGGATCGAAAATTATGGAGGGTGTGGAGTAAAATGAAATTCATAAAGCAGAACATAAAAGGAGTGCAAGTTTTATAATGGATGCCAGGACGATAATATTTTACATTTTAGCTGCTACAATAGTGGGGGGCGGGCTTATGTCTGTAACCTCTCGAAAGATTTTCCGGTCGGCGGTATACCTGTTGTTTACTCTTATAGGTATTGCAGGGCTGTATTTTTATCTTGACTATGAATTTATTGCAGCCGTGCAGGTGGTTGTGTATGTGGGCGGGATAGTGGTGCTGATCATCTTTTCAATTTTTCTTACTCAGGGATCTGGTGAGGATATGCAGCGGCCGGCACTGGGGCAGGCTGTTTTTTCGGCGCTGGCGGCTATTTTCGGATGCATGCTTACTATGTATGTGATCAGTCAGCAGGTATTTACAGCATCCGGCAAGCCCGCAGTTGAACCAAGTGCAGCCAATATTGGTGGGCAAATGCTCAGTACTACTGAGCATGGATATATGCTTCCGTTTGAAGTGGTGAGTATGCTGCTGCTGGCGGCAATGATTGGTTGTATTGTTATTGCAATAAAGATCAAAGTGCCACCGCACAAGATATTGCCTGATAGTAATAAAGGAAATGAGGATGATGTGCCGGTTATTTCGGCTGGGCATTTAGAAACGCAGGAGGCAGTGGCAGAGTAAAATCAAAAGAAAGGTGTTTTAAGATGAGTACTTTTTAACTTTTAACTTAATGAACGATATAGGGCTTTTTCATTTTTTGTTCATCAGTTGTGCGCTTTTTTTCATAGGCGTTTTCGGCTTCCTCACACGTAGGAATCTAATCACAATGCTGATGTCGGTAGAGCTGATTCTGAACAGTGTAAACATTAACCTTGTTGCTTTTAATAAGTTTTTGTTTCCTGATAAACTGGACGGCTTGTTTTTTACTCTGTTTATCATCACCATAGCGGCGGCAGAAGCAGCTGTGGCAATTGCTATTATTATCAATCTCTACCGCAACTACAAGTCAATAGATGTGGAGCAAACAGATACAATGAAATATTAAAATATGCTCGGCACTTCATTAATTATATTAATTCCGTTTTTGCCCATTATCAGTTTCCTGCTGATTTCGCTGGTGGGGCGTAAGAATTTTCCGTCTTTTTGTGGTGTACTGGGTACACTGTCTGTGTTAGGGTCGTTTGTACTATCGGCCACCGTAGCCTATGATTATTTCTTTGTTGTGGGTAAAGTGGGTGATGCTTACCAGCAAATGGTGCCACTAAAAATCAACTGGCTGCAGTTTGCACCTAATGTTTCTATTGACCTGGGTATTATGCTTGACCCTATTTCAGTAATGATGCTGGTAGTGGTGACGCTGGTATCGCTGATGGTGCATTTTTACAGTCTGGGATACATGAAGGGTGAAGAACGTTATGCAACTTTTTATTCTTACTTAGGCCTGTTTACTTTTTCAATGCTTGGACTGGTGCTGTCCTCCAATATCTTCCAGATTTACATGTTCTGGGAGTTGGTAGGTGTATCTTCATACCTGCTTATTGGTTACTATTTCGAGAAACCCTCAGCTGTATCGGCTGCTAAGAAGGCATTTATTGTTACTCGTTTTGCGGACCTTGGATTTCTGATCGGTATACTAATACTGTCATATTACTCAGGTACGCTTGATTTTCAGACAATGATTCAGCGGTTAACAATGCAAACCAACGAACTGCACACCATTACTGCTGCTTCATTTATGGGAGCTTCGGCGCTGGCCTGGGGCCTGGTGCTGGTGTTTATAGGTGGCGCGGGTAAGTCGGCTATGTTTCCGCTGCACATATGGCTCCCTGATGCGATGGAAGGGCCTACACCGGTATCTGCCCTTATACATGCTGCGACCATGGTTGTTGCGGGTGTTTTTCTGGTGGCAAGGTTGTTTCCGGTTTTCTCAGGTTGCCCTGCTGCTCTTGATATTGTAATGTGGGTGGGTGTATCATCATCCCTTATTGCAGCCATCATTGCATGTACTCAGACAGATATTAAAAGGGTATTGGCTTACTCAACCATGTCGCAGATAGGGTACATGATGTTTTCGCTGGGTACAGCCCGGTATGGCGGAGAAAACGGATTGGGATACATGGCATCCATGTTTCACCTGTTTACGCATGCCATGTTTAAGGCACTGCTGTTCCTGGGTGCAGGATCTGTAATACACTATGTGCACAGCAACGAAATGAAAGATATGGGCGGGCTGAGAAAACTGATGCCGGTGACCCATTTCACTTTTCTGATAGCGTGCCTGGCTATTGCCGGCATCCCACCATTCGCCGGGTTTTTTAGTAAGGAAGAAATACTTCAATCGGCTTATCATGCCAATAAAGTGATATTTGGCCTGGCTATTCTTACTGCGGCTATTACTGCATTTTACATGTTCCGTTTGTATTTTAATATTTTCTGGAACAAACCACTGCCTCACAAAGAAAGTGCGCATGATGCACATGGCGCAGCTGACGCACATGATGCACACCATGGAGAGGGCCCGGCCACTATGTTGATTCCGCTGGTGATACTCGGTTTATTGTCGGTGGCCGTAGGGTTTATTCCGTTTAACAGGTTGGTCACTTCTGACGGTAAGGCACTGGCTACTGAATTTCACATGACTTTTTCTATAGCACCAGTATTGCTAGCCACACTGGGTATATTCATTGCCCTTGCATTTTATAAAAAAGAAAGCGCGGTGCCGCAAAAGATGGCAGATAGCCTGAGTGCGCTGTACAGGGGCTCTTACAATAAGTTTTATATAGACGAGATATACCTGTTTGTGACAAAGAAAATACTGTTTCCGTTTGTGGGCAGGCCGGCAGCCTGGTTTGACCGTAATGTGGTGGATGGGTTTATGAATATGCTGGCCTCAGTTACGGCGCATATATCTGCCCTGATAAAGGGATTGCAGTCGGGTAAAGTGCAGCAGTATGCGGCCTACTTTTTTGCCGGTGCTGTTGGTTTCGTACTGATATTTATTTACTGGTGGACGTAAAGCAAAAAGAAAATTAAAATCGTTAAAGGATACCTGGAATGATCAACTTATCTATATTATTACTTATTCCGCTTGCAACAGCATTGCTGGTGCTGATCTGCAGTACAGCCGCTCAGATAAGAATGGTGGCACTGCTCGGGTCTGTGGCACAGCTGGGTTACTCATCGCTGATTATGCTGGACTATATGAGCCAGAGGGCTGCGGGCAACAAAGCTCAGATGCTGTATGAGTCGCGCCATTCGTGGTTCAGCAGCTTGAATATTGAATATTATGTGGGTGCAGACGGCATTTCGGTTGCTATGATCATGCTTACTGCAGTGGTTGTAATGACGGGCATACTTATATCGTGGAATGTAGAAAAGATGGCAAAGGAGTTCTTTTTCCTGATTGTGCTGCTGAGCCTGGGCGCATATGGTTTCTTTATATCGCTTGATCTTTTTACGATGTTCTTTTTCCTCGAAGTGGCAGTGATACCCAAGTTTTTGCTGATAGGAATATGGGGCAGCGGCAAAAAGGAATACAGTGCCATGAAGCTGGCTTTGATGCTTATGGGCGGATCTGCACTGGTGCTGATAGGATTTTTGTTTCTGTACTTCAATACCAATACGGGCAGTGGTGCTCACACCTTTGACCTGCTCAAAATAGTACAGATGCACATACCTGTTGCCGCACAACAGTTTATTTTTCCGCTGATGTTCGTTGGGTTTGGTGTATTTACAGCAATGTTCCCTTTTCATACATGGGCACCAGACGGACACTCGTCGGCACCCACAGCTGCTTCCATGTTTCTGGCAGGTATATCTATGAAGCTGGGCGGTTATGGCTGCCTGCGTGTAGCTGCCTACCTGATGCCGGAAGCTGCACACCAGTATTCGTGGGTAATTATTCTGCTTTCTACGATTGCTATTATTTACGGTGCTTTTGCCACACTGATGCAGACGGACCTGAAATACATCAACGCCTATTCTTCTGTTAGCCACTGCGGTTTTGTGATCTTTGGAATTGGGATGCTTACAAAGACGGCTATTACCGGAGCAGTACTGCAAATGGTGTCTCACGGGCTTATGACAGCGCTTTTCTTCGCCGCTATAGGTATGATATACGAAAGAACCCACACCAGGCAGGTAGCACAGCTTGGGGGCCTGCTTAAAGCCATTCCGTTTATTATCACGGTTTTTGTGATAGCCGGTTTATGCTCTCTGGGTTTGCCGGGGCTGAGTGGTTTTGTTGCCGAAATGACCGTTTTTGTAGGTGCGTGGCAGCATCCGGATACTTTTTACAGAACGGCTACTGTACTGGCGTGTGCATCAATTGTAGTAACAGCGGTATACATACTCAGGGCTGTAGGGGCGTCGGGTATGGGGCCGGTAAAGAACGACGAGTTTTTGAAATTCAGTGATGCTTCGTGGAATGAGAAACTGGCATCTGTTGCGCTGCTCATTTGCATTCTTGCAATAGGTATTGCTCCGTTCTGGCTGAACAATCTGGTTTCGCCGGATACACAGTTGATTATGGATAACATTACAAGAGTGGTGGGGGTGAATTAGTTGATTGGTTGATTGGTTGGTTTGTTGATTAGTTGAATGGTTGAATGGTTGTTGTTGGTTGGTTAGTTGTTGTTGAATGAAAATAGTATTTGCTGAAACATTCTGATTGAATGGGTAGCTGGGAGAAATAAATAAAGACATGGGTACAGAATTTATGATGTTGATGAAGTCTGAGATGCTGCTTACGGCTATCATCTTCTTTTTGCTCTTTCTGAAAATATGGGATGGAGTGAAATCGAACACGGCTTTGCTGAATATTGCGAACGTTTTATTGTTCGTAAATCTTATAGTTGGTTTGTTTGGTAATACTCCGGGCGAGCTATTCAGTGGTATGTACCATAACACCAGTACTTTGTTTGTGGAAAAGACGGTACTTAACCTGGGTACTTTTATTATTTCACTTCAGGCTTTTGACTGGCTGAAAGATCATCAGCATCTGCTTGAATTTTACATATTGCTGCTGTGTACTTTACTGGGTATGGACTTTATGATATCAAGCGGCAACTTCCTCATGTTCTATCTCGGGCTGGAACTATCGACAATACCACTTGCAGCCATGTGCAACTATGACCTGAATAAAGTTAAATCTTCAGAGTCTGCAGTAAAGATGATCCTTTCTTCTGCTTTTGCATCGTGTATCCTGCTGTTTGGCATATCTATGCTCTATGGCACTACAGGTACACTCGATTTCAGGGAAATGGCACCATTGCTGGGCAGTAGTAAGCTGCAGATGATGGCGTTTATTTTTGCCTTTACCGGATTTGC
>OMJB01000055.1 GCA_900299255.1 Sphingobacteriales bacterium | reverse complement strand
TATTTCTGCAGTTGTTTCATAGCTGGTACAGCAGAAAGGAAAATAAAGCAAAACCAATCAGTGAACTGATCAGCATATTTGAAACTGAAGGGAATGTAAATCACACCTGCCCCGGCGATGAGAACTTGCAATTTGATGCCGCCGCATGGAAAGCGTATTCCGAAAAAGAAAAACGCGATTGCCTGATGCAGTACCGCATTGCCTACCAGGGTTATGCGCAGGTGTGGTGGTGTGAAGCACTGGGAACCGTGCTTGCAAACGATGAAGTGGTGAACGGAGTGTCAGAGCGTGGCGGGCACCCGGTAGAAAGGAAGAACATGCGCCAGTGGTTTCTGAGGATCACTGAATTTGCAGAAAGGCTGATAGACAGCCTCGACAAGCTAGAGTGGTCTGATGCAATGAAAGAAATGCAGAAAAACTGGATAGGGAAAAGCGTAGGTGCCGAGGTGAGATTCAGCCTCTCCCCATCCCTCTCCGAAGGAGAAGGTGAAGTAACCGTTTTCACCACCCGCCCCGATACCATCTTTGGTGTAGACTTCATGGTGCTGGCACCAGAGCATGAACTGGTTGATGGAATTACAACTGCTGAACAACAGAACGCTGTTGAAGAATACAGAACCTACGTGAAAACCCGTTCGGAACGGGAGCGTATGAGCGAAGTGAAGCAGGTGACCGGATGTTTTACCGGTGCGTATGCAATTCATCCTTTTACAGAAAAACAGGTACCTGTTTGGATATCTGAATACGTGCTAGCTGGTTATGGTACGGGGGCCATTATGGGCGTACCCAGTGGCGACGAGCGCGACCATGCTTTTGCAAAACACTTCAATATTCCCATCACAAACATCTTTGGTGAAAAATACAACGGAGAGGAGGCTTACAGTGCAAAAACGAGCACTATTGAGAACAGCGGCTTCTTGAGCGGCATGAACATACCAGACGCAACAGAAGCTGCAATAAATGCACTTGTTAAAGCGGGTTTGGGAAAAAGAAAAGTAAACTACAAACTGCGCGATGCGGGCTTCAGCAGGCAGCGCTACTGGGGAGAGCCGTTCCCGATTATATATATTGATGGCGTACCATACGGAACGGATGAAGGCCTCTCCCCATCCCTCTCCAAAGGAGAGGGTGGAATTTCGCAGCTTCCTGTGGAATTGCCTTATGTAGAGAGCTACAAGCCCGGGCCAGAAGGACAGGGCCCACTGGCTAATATAACCGATTGGGTAAACACAGATGCCGGACAGCGCGAGACTAATACCATGCCAGGCTATGCAGGCAGCAGTTGGTATTTTCTGCGGTATATGGACCCAGGCAACAACACCGAGTTTGCCAGCCGCAAAGCAACAGACTACTGGAATCAGGTAGACCTGTACATAGGCGGTACCGAACATGCGGTAGGGCACCTGCTCTACAGCCGTATGTGGACAAAGGCTTTATACGACCTTGGTCATATTGGCTTTGATGAGCCGTTTAAAAAACTGCTGAATCAGGGGATGATACAGGGGAGTTCGAGGTTTGTTTACATTTTTGATTACCAACTCAAAGAAGAAAAAGCAGAATTAAAACTCAAAGGCCCATTGCTTTTATCGTTAGGACTTGTGAAAGAAGCGCTGAATAATGTAGAAGCAAATATGAAACTTGCTAGAAAATTGGCTGATGACTATTTCTCCAATAGTCTTTTTGATGAGTTATTTAGCGGATGGAATTTTAGACCATTAAGGGTTGACGTTTCTTTTGTTGATGGCCTTGAGTTAGATATTGAAGCATTCAAAAAATGGAGGCCGGAATACGCTGATGCAGAATTTATACTCGAAGACGGTAAATACATCTGTGGTGCGGAAGTTGAAAAAATGTCCAAATCCAAATACAATGTCGTTAACCCTGATGATATTGTAGCACAGTATGGTGCGGATACTTTCAGAATGTATGAGATGTTCCTGGGGCCAATAGATGTGAGCAAGCCATGGGATACCAAGGGCATAGAAGGCGTACACCGCTTTCTGAAGAAGTTCTGGCGACTGTATGCCGATGAAACGAAGGGCTGGGTAGTGACGGATGAAAAAGCAACGGATGCTGAATTAAGGATACTGCACAAAACAATCAAAAAGATATCAGAAGATATAGAGCGGTTCTCGTTCAATACATCTGTGAGCCAGTTTATGATCTGCGTAAACGAACTGAGCACACTTGGCTGCCATAAGAGGGAAATACTGGAACCACTGGCTGTGGTGATCTGCCCATTTGCACCGCATATAGCCGAAGAACTATGGCAAAAGCTGGGCAACAGTGGCTCGGTCGTTGCAGCTTCATTCCCGGCTTTTGAGGATCGATTCGTAACAGAGAACTCTAAAATGTATCCCGTAGCCATCAACGGCAAAACGCGTACAGAAATGGAATTTGCCCTCGATGCAGATCAGGCATCAATAGAAGCTGCTGTGCTTGCCGACGAAAATATCATAAAATGGCTGGAAGGCAAGGCTCCTAAGAAATTCATTTTTGTGAAAGGCAAGATGATCAATGTGGTAGTATAATGCCGGCTTTAGAAATTATGGATAAACCCTATGCCATTGCCGGTATAGCTGAGCTCTGACATGAGTTGATACCACTTGCTGTTGGTGCGGTGGTGCGATGCAAACATCACATTATCGAACAAAAGAAGGAACACCCCCTGAATGGCAACTGATTTACCGAATCCGTGAAACATATCCTGGTTCTTCTTTGCCGTATTGCCCACTTCATTGAGCGCTACGCCACCACCTACATAGAGCACATCCAGGCCTATATTGATCAGGTACAGTTTCTTATTGGAGCGGTATTTATTGTAGGCCTGCTGGTACGTGTACTTCGAATTCATTTCTTTTCGCACGCAGGCCAGGCCAGCCCACGCTATGCCAGCATTGATCACGCCCCACATTGCATTCATTTCATGAAAGTATTTCCATTCTTCGTTGTTAGTAGCAAAGTAGCCGATACCCCCTGCCACAGCATTTGCAATACCCCACCCTGCCAGCACCTTCATCCCGGTTTTGTTAATGTGAATGCGGTGGCTGTTGTAGGCATCAATTGTGTCTTTGAATGAAATCTCCTGAGCCGAGGTTGTGCCAACCCCGGAGAAAAGAACAAAAAACAAAATCAGCAAAAATGTCAGTATAGCGCGCATATAATCGAAACTGTTAGTAATGGTAATTCCCGCACTAGTTCACTTTGGTAATCTTGAGCATATTCGTAGGCAGGTGTTCTTCAACCGGCGTGCTACCGGTATTCACCACCACATCGCCAGTTTTCAGTAAGCCCTTTTCCTTCAGGAATTCTATCTGGTCTGCAATGATTCTGTCCATGCTTTCTTCCCTGTCGTAATAAAAGGCTTTTACGCCCCAGCTCAGGCTCAGTTGATTAACGAGCGTCTGCGTTTTGGTAAATACATACAACGGCGCATGTGGCCTGTAGCTGGACAGCATAAATCCGGTATACCCTGATTGGGTCATTCCAATAAGAGCATGAGCCTCAACATCCTTTGCTATCTCGCAGGCATTGTAACACAATGCATCACTCAGGAACGAAGGAGAGTGATGCTTTGGAACAAGATTTCGGTGATACACAGTTTCTTCTTTTTCTACTTCTTTTATGATGCTTGCCATAGTATGCACCACCAGCTCAGGATACTGCCCCATAGCCGTTTCGCCGCTCAGCATCAGTGCATCTGCACCTTCCATTACAGCATTGGCTACATCGGTTATCTCACTTCTGTTGGGACGAGTGCGGTCAATCATGCTCTCCATCATCTGCGTGGCTATAATCACTGGCTTCGCCCTGTGTATGCATTTGCGCACTATATTCTTTTGTATCATGGGCACCTGCTCCAGCGGCAGTTCCACACCGAGGTCGCCACGTGCCACCATCACGGCATCTGAAGCAAGAATAATCTCGCGCAGGTGCGCCATTGCTTCCGGCTTTTCTATTTTGGCTATGATCTTTGCACTGCTTTTTCTTGCCTTCAGTATGGCACGCAACTGCTCCACATCTTCGGGCCTGCGCACAAACGAAAGAGCTATCCAGTCAATGTTCAGGCCTATAATAAATTCGAGGTCATTAAGGTCCTTCTCCGAAAGGGAAGGCAAAGAGATTTTCGTATCTGGCAGGTTAACTCCCTTTTTTGATGATAAAACTCCCTCATTCAGCACTTCAACTTTTACGCGGTTATCACCGCCTACTTCTTTAACCAGCACTTCTATTTTCCCATCATCCAGAAGTATTTTTTCACCCACCTTTACATCCTTATGAAAGTTGGGATAGGAGATATAAATATTCTCAAGGGTACCCACACATTTTACATTGGTGAAATAAAATTCATCTCCCTTGTTAAGTTCTAGTGCATTATTTTCAATCTCTCCTACCCTCAGTTTTGGCCCTTGCAGATCGGTGAGAATAGCAACGTTATAATTAAAATCGGCGTTTATTTTCCTGATGTGGTTGATGACACTAAGATGCTGTTCGTGTGTACCATGCGAGAAATTAAGCCTGAACACATTTACTCCTTCATTTACAAGTGCCAGCAGCTTTTCATAGGTATTGCAGGCCGGGCCTACAGTGGCAACTATTTTTGTTTTGTTTGACATATTACGTTCTTGATGTTGTATGGACTCAGGTAAAACCGCTTCTGCAGCAATGCCTGTGAACAGCCCTCAAATTATGACTGCTAAGTTAAGGAATCTGTTTGGCGTTCGGTGTTATACTACTGCTTTTAATACAGCATCACCGAAGTATTTACAAAGGTCTGTCTACCCGCTCACAAACAAAAGGCCTGCCGGAAACGCTCCGGCAGGCCTGAATGAACAAATCGTTAATTTTAATAGCCAAATATCTCGGTAAGGCTCAGTTTCTTTACCGGCCCACACTTTTGCAGGTCATCTGCATTTATCTTTTTCTCTGACGCTACAATGCAGTAGGTAAATGGCTTACAGGCCATATTGTCAGCATGAAATTTCTTCAGCTCGGCATAACCCATTTTATCGGCATGTTCATAAATACTCTTTCTGATGTCTTCATTCAACCCCTTGCGTTCTGCAGCCAGGTAATTGAAAATGATGCCATCCTGTGTAATGCGGTCTGTTTCAATTTCCTTCTTCAGCCCTGAACGTGCAGCCTGCAGGTTGTTCTCTACAGAAGGCAGGTCATTTAAGAGCTCATTCATCGCCTTTACAGACTCATTGAATTTATCGGCCTGGCAACCCACGTAGGCCGAAATATAATAAGGGTCTTCTTTCTTATCAGGCGTAAATACATTGGCATTGGTAGAGTACGCCAGCGCCTTGCTCTCGCGTATTGTCTGGAACACCAGCGCGCCCATATTTCCGCCAAAGTAATTGTTGAACATTTCAAGGGCCGGTTGCTTTGCAGGGTCGTAACCAGGAATATTTCTTACCCACCTTATTTCGCTCTGTACCATATCATAGTCAGCAAACAATACCTGATTGGTTGCCTGAGTAGTAAAATTGAACACTTTTGGTGCAGGAGCCGGGCTAAACATTTCAGGCATTTTGTGTGCTGCTTTCATAGATGTACACAGCGCAACCAGCGTCTCAGGCCCGTAATAGATGATGCGATGGCTGAATTTATTCAGGCTATGAATCAGGTCAACCAATTCTGCACTTGTGAGGTTTTTCAGTTCATCATTGCTCAGTACGTTGTTAAAAGGATTTTCAGCACCGAAGCGGGCATAGTTAACTACACCCTGCATAATAGCACCTTTGTTGTTCTTGGCATCACTGCGGGATTTCGCCAATCGGCCCTTTAGGGCAGTAAGCGCTTCATCGTCAGCTTTGCAGTTTGCCAGCAGGTCCTCCAGCAGTGCGGTTGCCTTTTCGAAGTTCTCCTGCAGCCCTTCCAGTGACAAAGTTGTATATTCATTTCCGGCGGTAACACTAAAACTGCATGCCAGCTTGTAAAACTCCTTGGAGATATCTTCAGCACTTTTTTTATCGGTACCCAGGAACTGAAGGTAAGATGCAGCGACACTCAGTTTCCTATCGCTCCATGTACCAATTTTATAACGGTATGACATTCTGAAAAGGCCATTGTCTTCGTTATGCACGTACAACACTTCAGCAGGGCCTGCATTGCCCTTCTTCAGGTCTTTATTGTAGTCTACCCATACCGGTTTTATTGGCTCCACCGGCGCATTGATAATATTTTTTACAAAAGCAGACTGCGAATTCCTGTTGGTTTCCACCGGTGTTATTGGTGGCTTTTCTACCTTTTTGATGTTCTTGTCTTCACCTTTGCGCTTGTATACAACTACATAATTGTTGCCAAAATATTTGTTGGCGAAATCAACAATGTCTTTTTTGGTAAGCCTGGATAACTGATCGGCATATGATACGTCGTCCAGCCAGTCTTCCTCACCGGTAAAGGCACTCATCAATGCCGCCGCACGTGATCCGTATTTTTCATTTTGCTGCATCATTGCCTTTTTGGCATTGTTCACTATAGATACCAGTAGGTTTTCATCGAAGTTGCCGCTTTTGAGGTTGGCGATTTCTCCCAGCATCAGGGCTTTCACATCTTCCAGCTTCTGCCCCTGTGTTGGCGTTCCCTGAAGGTTCATAAAACCATAGTCAATAAGCACATTAGCAAATGCAGCTGCACGGAGCAGTTTTTGCTTTTTCACCAGGTTCAGGTCTATCAGCCCGGCTTTACCGTTTGTAAGTACCTGGCTTACCAGGTCAGCCAGCAGTGCATCCTTTGAGTGTACACCGGGCAGGCGGAAACCTATAGACACAAATTCAGCATCAGGCCCGAAAACTTCTTTCTGCACCGGTGATGCCATATCCCCTTCCGGGCTGAAAGTATATTTCGGTACAGGCTTACTCTTCATGCCTGAAAAATTCTCCTCTATCTTTTTGATCATTTCATCAGGATTAAAATCACCTGATACGATCACGCCCATATTATTGGGTACATAGTACCTTTCGAAGTACTTCCTGATCTCAAGCAAAGAAGGATTTTTAAGATGCTCTACTGTACCGATTGTCGTTTGCTTTCCATAGTTGTGATTCAGAAAGAGGTTAGACATCATCATTTCATTCACTTTGCGGCCATCGTTGTCCAGTGTGCGGTTCTTTTCTTCATATACCGCTTCCAACTCGGTATGGAAAATACGGAAAACAGGATTGCGGAAACGCTCTGCCTGTACCTTTAAAAATTTATCAACCGAATTTGCGGGTACATCTTCTGTATACACTGTCTGCTCATAAGAAGTGAAGGCATTGGTTCCCTGCGCTCCTATCGAAGACATCATTTTGTCATACTCATTGGCAATGGCAAATTTAGAAGCCAAACCTGAAACCGAATCTATAAGATGGTATATGATCTTACGCTTTGTGTCATCGGTAGTGTGGTTGTACAACTCATACAATGTATCTATTTTTCCAAGAAAAGGCTTTTCCTTGCTCCAGTCCAGTGAGCCATAATTCTGTGTACCCTTAAACATCATATGTTCCAGATAGTGCGCCAGTCCTGTATGATCGGCGGGGTCAGTTTTACTGCCAGCCTTGGTGGCAATATAGAACTGAATACGGGGTTCCTTATGAGTAGGGCTAAGAATAACAGTCAATCCGTTCTTCAGTGTGTAGAAACGGGCATTCATCGGGTCGTTGGTTACAAATTTGTAAGTATAGCCGGCTGATTTTGATTCACTCCACTTATACTTGTTGTTTTCTTCTTTGTCTTTTGCCGACGATGAATACACAATGCATATTGCCGCACAACAAAGCGCAACGGCCCATGATATTTTATTTGATCTCATAGAATATTTTTACTGCACCAAAGTAATGAAATATTTGGTAACAGTCAATTATGCGTGCAGGCAAAGCAGTTTCAGATTGAATTTGCCGCAACGCCATTTACTCCAAATAAATTATAATGAATTCAAAGGAATACTGCAATTACGGTGCCTGTTAGTCGTATGGTAAGGTTATGTGCAAAGCTAAATGCCAACACTAACTGCCTGCCCGCCATGTGTTGAAAATGCAGGTGCATGTTTCGAAATAATGTGTCGTACAATGTGTTCGGTGAGGTCCGGATAATCGGCTTTGATGGGTTCGCCTTTGTCGAGCCATTGATTGATTGCCGGGTAGTACTTTTCACTGAGCGTATTAATAACTGTTGCCCCCATGGCGGCAGCGCCGGCAGCATTGCAATGCTGCTCGTATTGAATAAGCATCGGCACCACCATTACTTTTTTGCCCAGGTACATAGCCTCTGCCGGCCCTTCAAAACCTGCACCACAAAGCACACCCGCACTAGATGCCATGCTTTCAATAAACGCACGGTTGTCAATCTTCCGGATCAATACATTGCCCGACTCAAAGGGGTTTGCATTGTGTTTGGAAAACACCTCCCAGCGCGCTTGTGAGAATTTGGAGAGATGCTTAACGATGGCCGCATCATCATAAGCAGGCAGGTAAACGGTGTAGTGTCCTTTGTTTTCAGGCTTTATTTCTCTGATCTCTTTTCTTATAACCGGAGTGAATATTTTATCTCCAAAAGATTTGAAATGGAATCCATATGCATCGGTAACAGGCGCATAATATCTAAGCACTGCTTTCCCCATGGGGTCACTGGCTGGTGGCTGAGGGGCGGCAGGGTGCAAAACAGCACACTGGTGACTTAGCGAAATACAGGGAATACGATTTAACTTGCAAGCCCATGCCGATACGGGCTCAAAGTCGTTGATGACCAGATCATAATCCCTAATAGGAAACTCCCGGATGTCTTTCATCAGGCGGAACAGTTTGAGCCTTTTGGCCGTATCTACCAGATCCACTCCGCCATGTTTGCCGAAGATGAAACTCATGCCGTAATACCTGTACTTTACCGGAAATGGCACCGTTACATCGGCCTGAATGCCGCTGATCAGTACATCTACATCACCGTACTTTGTAAGTTCCGGGTACACGTCACGGGCACGGCTCAGGTGTCCGTTTCCTGTACCCTGTATCGCAAAAAGTATTTTCATTATCGCACAGTTTTTTGGCCTTGTGTATGGGAATTACAACGAAACTGATTTCAATCGAAACCTGTTTGTTCGCCGGTGATTATAAAAAAACAACTAAGCTGCTTCTATTTTATTTCCGCCCCCCGCTGCGGATGCGGCCTGCTTCATGTTCAGTTCCATCATCAGGCTGGCCATCATTGTTTTTGCCGACTCCTTTACATGTTTCTTCTTATTTATTTCGATGGCCTTTGCTACGGGATCATCAAAATAGTTGTAAACCGACCACTCAGAATTGCTGTACTCGAGCGCAGTAAGGTTTTCTATCCAGTCTCCTGAATTCATGTACACCACATGCCCGTGCTTTGTATTTACTCCCTTTATTTCGGGATGATGTATATGGCCGCAGATCACATAATCATAGCCGTTTTCGGCTGCTATATCACAAACAGTATCTTCAAAGCTGTTGATGAATTTTACCGCACCTTTTACACTGTTCTTTACTTTTTTGGAAAGAGATATTTTGCCTCGCCCTAATTTCTGAGAAATGAAATTCACAAAGCTGTTGATAAGAATCAATGTGTCGTAACCTATGGCTCCCAGCTTTGCCAGCCATCGGCTGTTTTGCATCACCACATCAAATACATCGCCATGAAAAATCCACAACCTGCTGTTGTCAATCTTCAGCGACAGCTTGTTAGTAATCTTCAACGACCCCATCTGAAACCCCTTGAAACGGCGAAGCATTTCATCGTGGTTGCCGGGGATGTAATATACGGGGACCTCTTTGGCAATAAGGCCGATGAGGTGTTTTACCACCATCATGTGTGTAGTGGGCCAGTAACGTTTGCTGAACTGCCAGACATCTATGATGTCGCCGTTGAGGACTACAGCTTTGGGTCTGATACTCTTCAGGTACTGCAGGAGTTCGGTTGCGTGGCATCCGTATGTACCTAAGTGGATGTCTGAAAGTACCACAATGTCCACCTCTCTTTTTGCCATTATTGCCTTCGGTGAAGTATTTGGTTATGCAAAGAGACTGAATAGATGTTATTGAAATGTGTCGCCTTTCTTATCAAATCTTTATGAGCCTGTTAACTCTATATGAATAGAATGGCCTACCTGATGTGCAGGTAACTGTTACTTGCCCGCTGTTTATGTGCCAGCAATTCATGTAATAATCAGGTAAACGTTACCTTTGCACGTTTATGTCAGTTTACACGTCAGCATCCTCTGTAACTATTACCTGCAATAAACGCCTGGCCCCTTTCCTGGAAATGGAAATGAACGAGCTGGGCATTACTCCGCTTGAGGTATTTGTTACCGGCGTGAAGATCAATGCAAGTATTAATGAGTGCATCCGGCTGAATCTGAATCTGAGATGCGCTAGCCAGGTTTTATACAGCCTTAAACAGTTTGCCGCCGTAAACGCTGACGATATTTACAATAACCTGGCTAACTATCCGTGGGAGACACTGATACCTGCTGACGGATATTTTTCTGTAACCAGCAATGTGATCAACCCTACGATCAACAACAGTATGTATGCAAACCTGAGGGTGAAGGATGCGATTGTAGACCGTATGCGCAACAAAACAGGCAGGCGCCCTGATACTGGAGCGGAACTGACCGGGGCAGTGATTCACCTTTTCTGGAAAAAAGAAACTGCAGAAGTATTTATAGACACATCCGGCGATTCACTGGCAAGGCATGGATACCGTAAAATACCTGGCCGCGCCCCGATGCTCGAAGCTCTGGCATCAGCAACTATTTATGCAACCAGGTGGGACAGGCAATCACCGTTTGTAAACCCAATGTGCGGATCTGGCACGGTAGCCATTGAAGCTGCGCTTATAGCCACGAATCAACGTCCCGGTTTATTCAGGCTTAACTATGCTTTCATGCACCTGATAGGGTACGATGAAAATGTATACCTCGATGAAATGGAACTGCTCAACAAACAGATTAAGGATGTGCCAGGCCTTAAGATCATCGCCACCGACTATAGCGATGTGGCCATCACCAATGCCCGCAAAAATGCGGCTGCAGCGGGTGTTGCTGATCTTATTAAGTTCACAATTTGCGACTTCGAAGCCACTGAGGTTCCGGAAGGAGGCAGGGGTGTTATGTTCATGAACCCCGAATATGGCGACAGGCTGGGCAATGAAACCGAACTGGAGGCAACCTACGCCCGCATAGGTGATTTTATGAAGAAGAAATGCGGCGGTTACTGGGGCTACATCTTTACCGGCAATCTGGACCTTGCCAAAAAGATAGGCTTAAAGGCAAAAAGGCGCATAGAATTCTACACCAGTATCATAGACTGCCGTATGATGGAGTTTGAATTGTACGAGGGCAGCCGCAGAACACCAAGAACCGGAGAACAAAACTAGTACTTTAGGATAAGCCCATAAATAAATCAATGCTATTTGCTGCACAACTGTGCTGAAGAGGCTACAACAGCACCGGAAAATAAAAAGGCTTTAACCAAATGCAGATAAAATATCGCACGGTTAAAGCCTTTACTATCTGGTGGGATAATCCTATCCCAGTTTGTTCTTCAATCCTTCGTTGAGTGCATCCAGGAATTCTTCAGTGTACAGGTAGTGTTCACCGTGGTTTACTTTATTGCCATGGATACATACTGCCAGGTCCTTAGTCATTTTGCCGCTCTCTACTGTTTCGATACACACCTGCTCCAATGCGGTAGAGAAGTTGATCAGATCCTGATTATTATCGAGCTTGCCGCGGAATGCAAGTCCCCTTGTCCATGCAAAAATAGATGCAATCGGGTTGGTAGAAGTTGGCCTGCCTTTCTGGTATTCGCGGTAGTGGCGTGTTACTGTGCCATGCGCTGCCTCTGCCTCCATGGTGCTGCCATCAGGAGTAATGAGCACAGATGTCATAAGGCCTAGTGAACCAAATCCCTGTGCCACTGTATCGCTCTGCACGTCTCCATCATAGTTCTTACATGCCCATACAAAATTACCGTTCCACTTAAGTGCGCTGGCCACCATGTCATCAATCAGGCGGTGTTCGTACTCAATGTTTGCTTTCTCAAACGCAGCTTTGAACTCTTCGTTGTAGATTTTTTCGAAGATATCTTTAAAGCGGCCGTCATACTTTTTAAGAATAGTATTTTTTGTAGATAGGTACAAAGGCCACTGTTTCGACAAAGCCATGTTGAAGCAGGCACGTGCAAAACCCATGATAGACTCATCAGTGTTGTACATAGCCAGTGCTACGCCGTCGCCTTTGAAATTATACACTTCAAACTCCTGGTTTTCGCCATTCTCTCCTTCAAACTTAATTGTCAGCTTGCCTTTCCCTTTCACTACAAAATCAGTGGCGCGATACTGGTCGCCAAATGCATGGCGGCCTATACAGATGGGCGCAGTCCAGTTTGGTACCAGGCGCGGTATGTTGCTCATTACTATCGGCTCACGGAATACGGTACCATCAAGTATGTTACGGATAGTGCCGTTAGGGCTCTTCCACATCTGCTTCAGGTTGAATTCAGTAACACGCGCTTCATCAGGAGTAATAGTAGCACATTTGATACCTACGCCGTATTGCTTGATAGCATTGGCTGAGTCAATTGTAACCTGGTCATTTGTAGCATCACGATGTTCTACACCCAGATCAAAGTACTTGATATCTATATCCAGATACGGGAGAATCAGTTTTTCTTTAATGTACTTCCAGATGATTCGGGTCATCTCATCACCATCCAATTCTACTACAGGATTTGCTACTTTGATCTTGGCCATTTTAGTTCAGGTTAAATATATTATTAATATAAATTCGTTAAAAATCGCACAAAGGTAGTGAGTTTTTAAAATCAAAACGTGCCAATTACAGGATATGTTTTTGGCTGTTTCAATGCAATTTGCCGCTCATATAGACTTATTCAGCACTTTAAAAGGGGGAGCGTTTTTTAGCCGGTCTTTAACAAAATCTATATCACGGATATAAATAGTGTTGTGGAAACCGAAGGAGGCCGCCTTTGTGAGTGTTCTTGTCAGCGGATCATATAGATATGGTTCAAAGCCGGAACTGATAAATGTTTCGTGGATTTTGCTGTCGTCGTAACCATACCTGGCTCCGGAATTATTGAGCTCAATGATAATGGCTTTTAGTTCCTTCCGGCTCAGTGCACCGGAAGCGCCTTTAATAACCTCAGTTTCAAACCCCTCCACATCTATCTTAAGCAGTGCAGGCAGCCGCCCGCCCAAAACATCATCCAGTGTGCTGATCTCTACCGTTATTTTGTTAGTATCACCTGGTGCTGCCACGTGGTTCATTGAGTCGAGGGTGCTGGTGAAATCCACGGTGCCCCTCTGCGAGCCAAGCGCAATGTTGTGGGGCTGCACCAAATTGTTTACCCTGTTTATATATATATTATTCAGCAGATACTCGTAAGTAGCAGGCACGGGCTCGAATGAAAAAGTCTGAGCTCCTATGTGCGCGGCGGAGAGCACAGTATAACTACCGATATTGGCACCGATATCACAAAACAGGTCATCCTTTCTCAGAAAATGGAGCAGGAAACCCATGTCGCTGAACTCGTGCAGGCCGCAGTATAGATTGCCGGTAGCTCCGCTCATCCCCCTTCTGAGTATCAGTTTAGCCCTGTCTGTAAAAGAGTAAATAACCGGAAATGCATTGAGCCTGATGTAAATCTGCCATTTAATAAAACGGAGCACCGCACCCCATCTGTTATCCTTGTTGAGGGGATGATTGACGAGGTATTTTAGTATGGCAAATAAACTCATTGTGAAATACTGGTTCTTCTACAGGTGTAAAGATAATATTATCCCCGATAGCGGCTAGTAATAAGGTATTGCTGGCTGTGGCCAGTTTTCACAATATTTTCAATGTATCAAATTTTCAAATTGCACAACTTTCGTTAGCTTGCCGACCAATGCAATGGATTTTTTGGATTATCGCTATTTTACTGGCAGCGGGTGCAGGTTATTGGGTGTACCGGGCCGATAAAAAGCGTGCTGTGCCCTACCCGTGGATCACCTCACTTTTAAGAAGCCTGGTTGTATTCTTTACGCTACTGCTTATTTTAGTACCTACTATTACGGTAACCAAAAATGTTATTGAAAAACCGGTTGTGCTGCTGCTGCAAGACAACAGCCAGAGTATAGCTAATGCACTGGGCGGAGATACGCAGAACTACCGCAAAAATACTGAGGCGCTTACCGACAGACTGGCCGCTCAATACAAAGTAGTGAAATGGGCTTTTGGCAGTACGGTGCAGACAGATAGCCTTTTTAATTACCATCAGGCAGCTACCGATATTTCAGCGGCACTGGCAAGGGCTCAGGAGTATTTCGGGTTGCAAAACCTGGGCGCCGTTATACTGGCCACCGATGGAAGGTACAATCAGGGCCTGAACCCGGTATTCCAGCAGCTATCCCTGCACAGCCCCATGTATGTGGCTGCCATAGGCGACAGCGCCCAGCAAAAAGACCTGAGGCTGGCAAGAGTGTACGCCAACAAAACTGTAAACATCAACAGCAGTTTTGAGATACGGGCAGACCTGGTGGCAGAGCTCTGCAAAGGATTTAACAACTCCGTCACCATCAAAGAGGGTGAGGGAATGCTGTCGTCTGTGCCGGTAGTTATCAGCGCTGACAAATATGACAGGGCTGTTTCGTTTACCGTTAAAGCTGCTAAAGCGGGGCTGCACCACTACATCATTTCAGTGCCTGAAGCAGAGGGCGAGAAAAACATAACCAACAACCGAAAAGACGTTTTTGTAGAAGTGATAAACCAGAAAAAGAAAATACTGGTTATATCAGCCGCACCTCACCCGGACATAAACGCCATCAAAGAATCGCTGAGTGGACAAGAAACCTACAATGTATCGGTAGCCGGACCGGGAACCGTGCCTGCCTCGCTCAATGACTATAATGTGATCATAGCACATGGCATGCCGTCTTTCAGAAACAAGATTGGCGCACAACTGCTTGCTGCTAAGAAACCCATATGGTTTATTCTGAGCAGCCAGTCTGACATGACTGCCATGAATCAGTTGGAACCATTGACCCATACTACATTCTCGCCATCAGTGCCTCACGATGTGCAGGGTGTGTATAACCCAGCATTTAACGCTTTCATACTGCCGCAAAACATACAATCTGTAACTGATAAAATGCCGCCGCTCACTACTCCGGTCAGCGCCATGAATGCTGCACCCGGCGCAAACATTTTGTTTATGCAGAAGGGCAGCTCAGCAGCGACTATGATGCCCGTATGGGTGCTGCAGCAAAGCAGTGTGCCCACAGCAGTTTTAATGGGCGAAGGACTGTGGCGGTGGCGGCTGTATGAGTTCAAGAATTTTAACGACCACAGCGTGATAGATGAATGTATCAGACAAACAATAGCGTTCCTGAGTGCATCTAATACCGATAAGCCATTCAACGCGGTACTGCCCAAGTATGTATGGAGCGATCAGGAACCTGTATCTCTGAGTGCCTACCTGCTGAATGCCAACAATGAACAAGTGAATACTCCGGATGCGCAACTGACGATAACAGACAGCGCCGGCAGGAAACAGAACTTTTCATTTGAACGCTCAGGCACAGCCTACAGCCTGAACATTGGTATATGGGCCGGCGGCACCTATACCTGGAATGCCAGTACCACTTACAATGAAAAGAAGTACACCGCCTCCGGAACATTTGCTGTAGAAAGCATGCCACTGGAGCTGATGGAATCTGGTGCAGATTATCCGTTGCTGTACAGCCTGGCCAAAAAGTATAACGGAGGGCTGGTACCTGCCAAAAATGTATCTGCCCTATACGACAGTATCACTCACAATGATCATGTGAAGCCACTGATTCAAACCAATACCGAAACCGTGCCGCTGGTAGACCGTAAATGGTATTTCTTTCTGATACTGATTATTGCTACAGCAGAATGGCTGCTGAGAAAGTACTGGCTGGCGATGTAACAGCTATCGGCAAGTACTTAGTATACGAATGGATTTTGTGAGGCCTGCTTAAACTCCTCCCATACTTCGTTTACAACCTCAGCCGCAGGTTTTATTTCTTTGATGATGCTACTTACCTGGCCAATCTCCAGTTCGCCAGCTTCCGTATCACCTTCAAACATGCCTTTTTTGGCGCGCGCCCTGCCCAGCAGTTCTTCCAGCTCGCCCACCGAAGACCCTGCGCTTTCTGCCTCCTGTACCTTTTGGCAGAACTTATTTTTAATGAGCCTTACCGGTGTCAGTTTTTTGAGTGTCAGCACCGTATCGCCCTCGCCGGCAGCTACAACAGCATCTTTAAATGCGCTGTGGCCCGATGCCTCGGGCGTGCAGACAAATCTGCTGCCCATCTGCGCTCCTTCTGCTCCCAATGCCATTACTGCAAACATCGCCCGGCCCGTGGCTATACCACCAGCGGCTATCAATGGTATTTTAATGGCATTTCTTACTGCCGGTATCAGGCATAGAGTTGTCGTTTCTTCACGGCCGTTGTGGCCACCTGCTTCAAACCCTTCTGCCACCACTGCATCACAACCGGCTTCTTCGCACTTCTTTGCAAATTTGGCACTGGACACCACATGCACCACCACAATGCCTTTATCCTTCAGCTTCTGCGTCCATGTTTTGGGATTGCCGGCTGATGTGAATACTATTTTTACCTGCTCGTTGATAATGTGCTCTATGTGTTTGTCAATATCGGGGTACAGTAATGGCAGGTTTACCGCAAAAGGTTTGTTAGTCGCTTTTTTACACTTCTGTATATGATCCAACAGTACATCAGGGTACATACTGCCTGCACCTATTATACCCAGTCCGCCCGCATTGCTCACTGCCGATGCCAGTTCCCAGCCCGAGTTCCAAATCATACCCGCCTGGATAATGGGATACTGAATACCAAATAACTGAGTGATACGGTTATCAAAACCGCTTGCTGAAAATTTACCTTCGAAGAGCATTGTGAATTTTTATGGGGCTATATTACGGCTTTTCGAACAAAAAATAAGGCGTTGCAGAAAATATGACGTGCAAAAACAGAACGTGTTTTTGCAAAAGCGTTACAAAATCTCAGGCCGAAGCAAAGCTTTGACCTGAGCAGAAGTGACAGGAGCAATTCTACGTGTGTATCATATTCTACCACATTGCCTCATTGTTAAATTGCCACATTATTCTTACTTACTCTCCATCCTCACCACAGGTATCACCATTTCTTCTAAAGACACACCGCCGTGCTGGAAGGTGCTTTTGTAGTAGTTCACAAAGTGATTGTAGTTGTTTGGATAGCAAAGGAATACATCGCCTTTTGCAAAAATGAATGTGGAACTAACATTGGGCCGGGGCAGGCCGGCAAATTTTGGATCACGGAATGCCAGCACATCTCTTTCTTCGTACTGCAGGTTTCGGCCATGCTTGTAGCGCAGGTTGGCTGTAGTAGCACGGTCGCCCACGCACTTGCTGGGCGTTTTCACTCTTACGCTGCCATGATCTGCAGTGAGCAACAGTTGTATGTTTTTATCAGCGATTTTTTTGAGCGCCCTGTGCAATGGGGAGTGTTCAAACCAGCTTACTGCCAGCGAGCGGTATGAAATTTCATCGCCGGCAAGTTCCTTTAGCACCTCCATCTCTGTGCGTGCATGGGAGAGCATATCCACAAAGTTGTACACGATGACAGTAAGGTCATTAGACAAACAATTATGAATGTTGTCTTCCATTGTCTTGGCATCATCGTTGTTGGTGATCTTTATGTACTGAGTTTTCAGGCCATCCAGTTTCAGGTGTTTCAGCTGATTGCGCAGAAAACGTTCCTCATGCAGGTTTTTACCGCCTTCCTCATCATCGTTTTTCCACTCCAGCGGAAAGTGTGCTTCAATATCCACCGGCAGCATACCCGCAAATATGGCATTGCGGCAATACTGTGTGGCTGTTGGCAGAATGCTGTAATACAGATCGTCTTCAACAGTTCTGAATGACTCTGTAAGTGTGGGCTGTATGGCTTTCCAGTGATCAAGCCTGAGGTTGTCAATCACTACCAATACCGTGGGCTTGCCTTGCTTAAGATGCGGCGCAATTTTCTGCTCAAACACTCTGTGCGACAGCAATGGGCCTGATTTGCCATTGTCTTTGATCCAGTTGGCGTAATTTTTAGAAATGTATTTGAAGAACTCTATGTTGGCTTCTGCCTTTTGAGTCTGCAGCACATCCATCATCTCGTCGCTGTCGCTCTTGCCTATTTCAAGTTCCCAGTACACGAGTTTTTTATACAGTTCCTTCCATTCTTCATAGTTGGGGTTGTTGCTGAGTGCCATAAACAGGTTTCTGAAATCCTGCTGATAGGCAACCGTTGTTTTTTCGGATACCAGCCTCCTGCCGTCCATAATTTTTTTCAGCGACAGCAGCACCTGATTAGGGTTTACCGGCTTAATGAGATAGTCTGTAATCTGCGACCCCAGCGCATCCTCCATTATATACTCTGCCTCATTTTTAGTGATCATCACTACCGGCAGCAGCGGTTTGATTTCTTTTATTTTGGTGAGTGTTTCAAGTCCGGTAAGGCCAGGCATACTTTCATCGAGAAATACAACGTCTATTATTTTGTCGTCTTTCAGAAACTCAAGTGCATCGTAGCCATTAGTGAGGGGCGTAACGTTGTAACCTTTATTTTTCAGGAAAAGTATCTGGGATTTCAAAGAATCTATTTCATCGTCAACCCATAAAATTTCGCCTTGTGTGCTCATGTGTGCTTTGTTTTTTTATAATTGAGATAAATTTATTGCAAATTGCTTACTCTTTATATTTTTGCCCGCCGGTTTAACGCAAGTTTGGCAGGTACATCAGCATCAATAACGTTGCCACCTTATTATAATTGCATACAGAAAGTTAAAGCTCATGCCCGTAACAACAAATATCAGGAAAGCCACTGCGGCCGACTGCCCCAGAATGATGGAACTCATTCATGAACTGGCTGTTTATGAACGGGCACCACAGGAGGTAACAGTGAGCCCTGAACATTTTCTGCAAAGCGGGTTTGGCCCCAACCCGGTGTGGTGGGCATTTGTGGCAGAGGTAGATGGCGAAGTAATGGGTTTTGCCCTTTATTATATCCGCTATTCCACCTGGAAGGGGCAGCGCATGTACCTGGAAGATATACTGGTAACCGAAGCCGCAAGAGGCAATGGCCTGGGCAGGCTGCTGATGGAAGCACTGATAGCAGAGGCCCACAAAAGGGGCTTCTCAGGCATTACGTGGCAGGTGCTCAACTGGAATGAGCCAGCGCTCAATTTCTACCGGAAATTCAATACCTGGTTTGATGATGAATGGGTAAATGGTATACTGGAGATACCTACTAACGGCTAATAATAGATTTTGTATGCGTTGTTATGCACCGCAACAGGCATTGATCAGTCGAGGTCCTTATCTGATCCTTAGCTCATCATCGTTGCGCATAAAACGTGGACACTTGTAAGACCTCAGGTTAAAAGACAGGCTAATCATGGCCATCATATACTGGTCGTAGCTGGCTGTATTGCCTCTCTGCTTGCCCGACTGGCCTATCATTTTTTGCTGGGGTATCTCCTGCGATCTGTCCTGCAGTGCTGCGGCGGTTGAGTTGGCTTTAAACCTGTTAACGCCTACATAGGTACTGCTCACATCATCGAGATAGTCGGTTGTTGTGAGCCGGTCCGCAATTTCAACAGTCAGGTTCACACCACCCTTGATCCACCATTTTACGCCGGCACCTACCGGAAAGCAGGGGCTGGCAGTAGTGTACTTGCGGCTGCTGTAGCCTGCATTCTGGCCCTCCGTGCCCAATGGGCGCAGATATACCTTGCTGCCCTTGTACTCAGTATAAGGGTCGTAATAAAATATACCTACCCCGCCAGTAAGGAAAGGCGTGAAGCGGTGGTCTCGGTCGCCGGTGATAAATGAAAAGAAATTAAATTCGGCCTGTATTGCCAGTTCCGCTATATCACTCTCAAAATTTAGGTTGCGGAGCTTCTGGTAAGCAACATCACTGTATTTATCGTCATATCCCACCTTTGTATAGTTGGCCAGCAGTTTCACTGCTATATAGCTGTTCAGCCTTTGCCGTGCGTAAAATCCACCGGCTGCATGAATGGTTTTAAAGCCATAATGCTCATTCAGGTCGCCGAAATACTGGGAACCACCGCCAGCTACACCTATTTCAAGTGCAGTAAAGTACAATTGCCCCCGCCCCTGCAGCGAGCAGGAAATTAGGATAATTGCTATAAGAAAGGACTTCAGCCTGGCCATGGGTGCTTTGAAACAACGGCAAAAGTAGCTATTTATTTTAACCCTGATAAGAAATAGTATTGGCAGATAAATGATGGCTATAAACCGTTGACTACAAATAGAAAATCGAGATATGCATATTTAATGACATTATACTAAAGCGATTGCACCGGACAATTCAAATTGAAATATTTAATTATTGGAATCAGCCTGTTAAACTGCAATTTAAACAGTATACATAAAAATTTACCTAAAGTGAAAACAGGACTTTATTTTTTTATATTAAATCCTATCTTTGCACCCCCTGTGCGAACGGCTAATCGTGCGCATTGGGATTTTTATTCAATATATTGTACAGATAATTTTAACAAAGACCCATGCATTTAAAAGGTTTAGTAAAGTTTTTTACCGCCGCGTTGATATTGATATCCCTTTATCAGCTTTCTCTAACGCTTATCGTTCGTAATCATGAAAAAAAGATGCGCGCCCAGGCAAGGCGAGAGGCTCAGGCTATGGACCCTGCCGCTACAGGAACTGCACTTGACAAGCTGACTGATGCACGTTATCAGGCAATTTCCGACAGTATGCAGGGGGAGGTTATTTTTAGTGTTCCGGTTCTGAAAAAATATACCTATCAGGCAGCAAAAGGCGAAGAGCTGGCATTGGGCCTTGACCTTCAGGGTGGTATGAACGTTACGCTGGAAGTAAGCCTTGATGACCTGGTACGTTCTATGTCCAACAATCCGCATGATGCGGCAATGAACAAAGCGATTGCTGATGCGAATACTGCGAAAGCAAACACTGAGACAAACTTCATTACGCTGTTTGGCGAAACTTACCTAAGGGAGAACCCTAACCAGAAAATGGCCTATCTGTTTACAAAGCCATCTGAAAAAGAGATCACACTGAATTCAACCAACGAAGAGGTATTGGCTAAACTGAACAGGGAAGCTAAAGATGCGATCAAGCGTACATACAACGTACTGCTTACCCGTATTGATAAATTCGGTGTATCTAACCCTAACGTAAACCTGGATGAGAAGAAAGGTATTATTACTGTGGAACTGGCCGGCGTTCAGAACCCTGACCGTGTGCGTAGGTACCTGCAGGCTACTGCCAAGCTACAGTTCTTCGAAAACTATTCCAATCAGGAGATTGGGCCTATCTTAATGACTGCCAACGATGCTCTTGCTGCGTACCTTTCAGGTACTAAGACTGATAGTGCTTCGGCTGATACAACTAAAAAAGAAACTGCGGCAGCCGGCGACTCAACAAGTGCAAAAAAATCCGGCTCTGATACGGGATCGCTTGCAGGCGTACTCGGAGACAAATCAAAAGCAACTGGTGCCACTGCCAGCGGCACAACCGACAGTGCCAAGCTGAAACAGGAAGAATCTATCAAAAAGAATCCGTTGTTTGCTGTATTACAGCCAAGCCTCAACCAGTCGCAGGACCAGTTCCTTACAGGCCCTGTAATAGGTTACTGCCTGAAGAGGGATACCGGCAAGGTATTGAAATACCTCTCGCTTGATGTTGTAAAGAACAAGTTCCCTTCAAACGTACATTTCTGCTTTGGTGCTGATGACAGCCGCAAAGGGCATGACCCGAAAGCAATCGTTCCGCTGTATGCTGTTAAAATGCCTCCGGGAGGAATTGCCAGGCTGGAAGGTGACCATATTACAATGGCCCGTGCAGATTACAGCCCTATGAACGGACAGCCTGATGTAACCATGGATATGGACATAACCGGTGCGCGTATCTGGAAAGATATGACAGGTAAAAACGTAGGGGGTTATGTATCAGTGGTGCTTGACGACCGTGTGTATTCTGCACCCCGTGTTGAAGGCGAGATTGCAAACGGAAGCACGCAGATATCAGGAGCATTCACAACTGAAGATGCACAAGACCTGGCAAACATTCTGAAATCAGGTAAGCTGCCTGCACCGGCACATATCGTACAGGAGCAGGTAGTAGGCCCGACACTGGGTATTGAGAACATCAATAAAGGCATGAACTCTCTGGTTCTTTCGTTTGTTGTAATATTCGTGCTGATGCTTGTTTACTATAATACAGGTGGTATTATAGCTGATATTTCACTGATCCTCAACCTTGTGTTTACTGTGGGTGTACTTTCAGCACTGCACGCAACGCTTACCATGGCAGGTATAGCCGGCCTTGTGCTAACTGTAGGTATGGCGGTAGATACTAACGTTATCATATTTGAGCGTATCAAGGAGGAACTTGCGCTGGGCAAGAGTTATAAAGATGCAGTCACGGAAGGTTACAAGCGTTCTTACGCTCCCGTGCTGGATGGCCACATCACCGTATTGATTACAGCAATTATCCTTTTCATTTTCGGGCTTGGCCCCGTGCGTGGCTTCGCTACTACGCAGATCCTGGGTATCCTGCTGTCTCTGTTCTGTGGTATCCTTGTATCACGCCTTATAACAGATATATACACCCAGCGTGAGCGCCACTTCAAATATTTCACTGGCGTTTCAAAATCAATCTTCAAAAAGGCGCACTTCAGATTTGTTGAAATGCGTAAATACACCTATGTAATTACTGCAGTGGTACTGATAATGGGTATCAGCACTATCTGGACAGGATTTGACAAAGGTGTGGAATTTAATGGAGGCCGCAGCTACACTATCAAGTTTGATCAGAAATACACATCAGAAGATGTGCGTGTGAAACTGAAGAACTACTTTGGTGAATTCCCGATTGTAAAAACTATCGGTAACAACAACCAGCTGAACATCACTACATCTTACCTGATCACCAAGCCGGGCAACGGAGTAGAGCAGGAAGTACAGAAGAAACTGTTTGAAGGCCTGAGCAAAGAAAACCTGATACCAGCAGGTACTACAGAAGAAGTATTTAATACCAGGTACGTACAGAGCTCACAGACAGTATTGCCTACCATCTCAGATGACCTGAGGAATGGTGCGATACAGGCAACAATCATTTCGCTGATTGCCATCTTCCTGTACATCCTTGTTCGTTTCCGCAAATGGCAGTATTCAATTGGTACGCTGTTTTCTTTGCTGCATGACGTGGCTCTTACACTGGCAGTATTTTCTTACTTCCGTGGACGTGTGCCATTTGCACTTGAAATTGACCAGCACTTCATTGCGGCGGTACTGACCGTGATTGGTTTCTCGATGAACGATACTGTAATCGTATTTGACCGTATCCGTGAGTATTTCCGCAAGTCGCCGAACGAAAGCAAGGTAAGTGTTATCAACCGTGCGATTAATGATACGCTGAGCCGTACCATTATGACATCGCTGACTGTGTTTGTAACATTGCTGATTCTGTTTATTTTCGGTGGTGAGGCAACAAGGGGCTTTGCGTTCGCGATGCTGATTGGTGTATTCACAGGAACTTATTCATCTATCTTCGTTGCCGCTCCGGTGCTCGTAGATATGGACAAAAGCGACTCTCTGAAAATAGAAGAAGACCGTGAGGCAAGAGTTGAGGAGTTGAAGAAACTGGCTTAATTGATTTGAAATAGCTTTGAATAGAAATCCCCGGTTAGTTGACCGGGGATTTTTTATGCTGCGGTGTTTAATTGAACCCTAACCCTTATGACCTACTTTAAAACGGGAGAGCCACTAGTTTCTCAGTATCTTTTCAATAGCCCTGCCTTTCGCCAGTTCATCCACTAACTTATCCATGTAACGTATTTGGCGCATCAGCGGGTCTTGGATTTCTTCTATTCTATAGCCGCAGATCATGCCGGTTATTTTCGTTGCGTTCTCGTTGAGCTGTGGTGCTTGTGCAAAGAAGGTTTCCAGGTCGCTCTTGATTTCGATTTGCTTTTGCAATGTCTTTTCATCATAGCCGGTCAGCCAAAAGATAACTGTGTCCAGTTCCTCCTTTGTACGGCCTTTTTTCTCCACCTTCGTTAAATACAGCGGATAGATGCTGGCAAACGACATTCTGAAGACTCTTGTATAATCCATAGTAAGGATATTGGACTTCAAAGTTATGGCAAACAGGCATTGAAACAAGGTGGTTTCACAAAGTGGCACCCCGATGGGGTGCAAACAAATTTCAATGAAAAAACTACAAAGTTAAGACACCTGAAGGCGCCATTAATCCGGCGTGAATTTTTAACCGCAGGGGCGCAAAGGCTAAGCACGCGTTATGTAGAATACCGGCTTATTGTTTAATAATGGACTGCTATCAAAAATGCTACTAAGCTC
>OMJB01000054.1 GCA_900299255.1 Sphingobacteriales bacterium | reverse complement strand
CCCGCAAACCTCAATCCCGCTACCCGCTGCTGATGAATGGCATGTGAACTTACTTCCATAAACACATGACTGCATCCGGCATCCACCATACGCCTCAGCAGCGCCTGTATGGATATTGCATCAGGTGTTGTATGGGTAGCATTTTCAGTCTCTTCATGTATGCGGTTCTGAACTGTAGATATCAATCCACACTTATACCCAAGCTTTTCAAAAAGCTGATACAACAGTGTGGCAGTTGTTGTCTTGCCGTTTGTTCCCGTAACACCAAGCACTTTGGTTGCTGTTGATGGAAAATCGTAAAACGCATCTGCGATAAGTCCGGTCGCCAGAGCTGAATCCTTCACCTGTACAAATACAATACCGTCTGTTAGTTCAGATGGCAGCGTCTCGCACACAATAACTTTTGCTCCCTGAGCAATTGCCTTTTCAATAAATGCATGCCCGTCCGACAATGTCCCTTTCACCGCAACAAATACTGACCCTTCAGTTACTTTACGTGAATCTATATGCAGACTATCTACCACGACATTTGTCGTTCCAATAACTTTTATTGGATGCACATTGATCAATATGTCGGCTAGTTTATGCATTAGCTCAGTTGCAGTATTATGTTTTGTCCTTTGTTAACAATAGTTCCCGGTGCTATAGATTGATCCTGTACTTTCCCCTTTCCTTTCACTTGCACCTGTAGTCCTTCTGTTTCCAGTATATACACAGCATCTTTAAGTCCCATCCCTTTCAGATCCGGCATTATGTTTCTGTACATTACTTTCGGTACTACAGACGCTACCCTATTTGAATCTGTACTTACCTCCATCATCCTGCTTTTATCCTCATTAGGTAAAGGCAATTTCTTCTGAATAGCACGAAACAGCGTTTGGTAGTTCCTGTTTGTTGCTGATTTTGCAACCACAGCACCGGAGTTGTTTCTTGCCAGGCTGTCGAGCGGGCCACCCCATGCGCCAATGTTCTCAGAAAATATCTTATCAGCTACCATCCTGAATACGGGAGCTGCAATCGCACCACCGTAATACGCTACAGAATGCGGCTTTGTACGTATGACCACACAAATGGTGTATTTAGGCTGATCTGCTGGCATATAGCCAACAAATGAACCCTGATAAACGCCATCAGTATAACTTATTCCTTTGTCGGCTACCTGTGCTGTTCCTGTTTTACCCGAAATAGTATAGAACGGCGACTCAATTCCCTTTGCAGTTCCTTCAGTCACAACAGCACGTGTACATTTCCTTATCTGTGCTACAACACTCGAATCGCCTACTTTCACAATTTCTGTTGGTTCAAATTTCTTCACTTCCTTGCCGTACTCTTTGATGGCACTTACGAGGTATGGCTTCATCATCTTACCATCGTTGGCTATCGAATTATATAGCATGCACGTGTGCAATGGCGTGATCTGCACTCCATAGCCTGTAGCCATCCATGGCAGTGAGGTATTACTCCATGATGTGCTGGTTGGCTTGATAATTACAGTCCTTCTTTCGCCAAACAGATCAATACCGGTAGGCTGATCTAAATGAAACTGCAACAAGTGATTTACAAACTGCGATGGATTGTCTTTATAATTGGCATTCGCAAGCTTTGCCATAGCCGCATTACTCGATTCTGCAAACGCTTTCCAGATCGGCATAGCACCTAAGCCAAGATGTGAATCGCGCATCAATCTGTTGCCAAAATGTATTGCTCCACCCTCAGCATCTACTATCTGATCTACGTTGATCAATTTATCATTGAGCAGGGAAAGCAAGGTTACCAGCTTAAATGTAGAACCCGGCTCCGTTGGCATCATCGCGTAATTAAAATCCTCCCAGTAACTACCGTCCGGCTGCCGACCCAGATTCACCAGTGTTTTAATTTTACCTGTCTTCACCTCCATTACAATGCAGGTACCGTATAGGCATTCATATTTCTGCAGAATGCTCATCAAGGCATGCTCGGCCACATCCTGCACATTTATATCCAGTGTAGTAACAATATCCTTTCCATTCTGGGGTTCCAACTCAGAGCCTTCAATAGGCACCCACACATTACCGGTGCTTTTCTGTACTACACGCCTGCCATTTTCACCCACCAGCGCTTTATTGTAGGTTGCTTCTAAACCCGACACATTGCTATCTCTGAAAATTCCAATAGTACGGAAAGCCAGCATATTATACGGATTCACTCTCTTCTCTTTAGAATCCACAATAAAACCACCTCTTCCTTTTCCTTTATTAAATATGGGGAACGAACGAAGTGCTTCATACTCAAAGTATTTAAACTTCCGGTGGCTAAGCGGGTAGTATTTCTCTCCCTCCTCATAAGCCCTTACAAATTCCTCCTTATACTGCTCAGCAGTTTTATCCATGATCAGTCGGGAAACACACAAGCACAGCGAATCAATATTTTTGGCAAACAAGCCCGAGTCCATCACTGAGAAATCTATGTGCACATCAAACTCAGGTATAGAAGAACTCAGCAGTACGCCATCCTCCGTATAAATATTACCACGGTCTGCCAGCAGCGTATCAAACCTCGTATGCATTTCCCTGGCCATAGCCCTCAGCTTAGGCCCTTCATGTATTTGTATCAGTGCCGCCTTTATGATAATAGCACAACCAAGCAGGCAGATGCAGGTAAAGGCAATGTATACCCTGAATCGTATGTCTTTTTTGATCGTCAATTTATCTTCTGGTTTTCTGATTTGTTTTTATTCTCTGTTTTGTCTTTTCCCTGTCTTGACCGCTCAGCGCATTTCTGTTTTTGAACTCGCTCCTGTAGTTACCTTGTATGCCGGAAGTAATGAAGGCTTCAGCCCTATTTTCTCTGCATTCTTAATTACCTGCGTTTCTGTCTTCACATACATCAGCTGAGATTTCACATCCATATACTTCCACCTGAGTTCTTTAAGCTGTTTGTTCTGCGCATTCAGCTCGCGCTGCATCTCTATAGCACGGTGACTGTTGCTGATATACAGCACACACAACAAAACAACAAATGCGAGGTATGGAATGTTATTTACGATTGCTCTATAGGAAACCTTCTCCACTAACGACTTCCAGTCGTTTTTAACCCTTTGTGCCGGGGTCATCAATTCTTCCTGCTTGCTCTGCTCCTCAGTACTCATTTATATTCAAAGGCAATTGCCCTGCTTTTGCTGCACATCAGCCATCCCCAACTTTAACCGGCCACCCGCTCTCCTACTCTCAGTTTGGCACTCCTCGACCTGCTGTTTATTTTCAGCTCAGCTTCCGTTGGTTCTAATGGTTTTGGATTTACCGGTTTCAACAATGGCTTTGCCACTTTTTCATACGCACCCGGTTCATCCCACCTTCCTCTCTTTATGTATTGTTTCACTATCCTGTCTTCAAGAGAGTGAAACGAAATTATACTTAGTCTTCCTCCTGGCTTCAGACTCTCTGCTGCCTGCTGCAAAAACTCTTTTAGCACCCCCAACTCATCATTCACCTCTATCCGCAGTGCCTGAAAAACCTGCGCCAGATACTTGTTCGGATTTCCTTTCATCACCGATGCCAGTATCGCCTTCAGGGTTTCAATGGTTTGTATGCTCATCCCTCTCCTGCTTGCTACAATATGCTTTGCCAGTTGCCTCGAATTCCTCACTTCGCCGTACTGCTCAAAAATCTGAAGCAGTTGTGCCTCGCTATACGTCTGCAAAACCTTTGCAGCAGTCAGCTCGGAGCGTTTATCCATCCGCATATCCAGCGGTCCGTCAAAGCGAATCGAAAATCCACGCTCTGCTGTATCAAACTGAAAAGAACTTACACCCAGATCCGCCAATATTCCATCTACTTCCTTATGCCCATGCAGCCGTAAAAAACGGCGCAGGTATTTAAAATTCTCTGTAACCGGTATCAGCCTGTTATCATCCGGTTTATTGCTCCACGCATCTGCATCCTGATCAAAAGCTATCAACCTTCCTTCCGGCCCCAGCTTTTCCAGTATCAGCCTGCTGTGCCCTCCTCCACCAAACGTTGCGTCAACATATACACCGTCTTCCTTTACTGCCAACCCATCAACCGCCTCATGTAAAAGAACTGTTGTATGGTAATTTCCCGGATTGCCCATTCGCTAAATTTTATCTAATGGAGTTCCGAAATCTTCTGCTACATCGTCAGCCAGGTCACTGTATGATCCTGAATTTTCCTGTATGTATTTATAATACGTATCTTTATCCCACAATTCTACTTTATTGCCCTGCGGACTAAACACAGCATCTTTTTTTATCCCTGCATATTCCAGCAGGTTCTTTGGCAGCAGCATCCTGTCTGCACTATCCAGTTCTACCCTTGTTGCCCCGTTCAGGAATAACCTTTTGAATTTCCTCACGCTGGCCTTGAAGTCGTTCAGCTTATTTACTTTCCCACTTACCTCTTCCCATACATCTTCAGTGTATATCGTGAGGCAGTTTTCTATACCACGGTTTATTACAAACTTTCCCCCGTTCCCTTCAGCAAGTTGCTTCCGGAATCCAGACGGCAGCAAAAAGCGCCCTTTGGCGTCAATTGCTACTTCACATTCACCTAGAAAGTTGGCCATCAGTGTGGAAAATAATAATAAACACAAAATAACACAAAATCCCACAAATTCCCACCAATTTGGCAATACATATTTATCCACAAGTTTATATATAAGCCCAAACCCTTGCCAGTAAACGATTTCAGCCTGTTTAAACCCCTTATTTCATCCATCCGCTGTTAATTACCTGTGGATTAATGTGGATTGCTGTGCATTACCGCAAATTCCGGCTTCACCTGCTGCCTACAAAGCCTTCAATACACTCCTTCGGACGGCTAACTTGACCACATATTACATAAACAACATGCGCATTTGAGTAGTAAAAGAAAATGGCAACTGTAGCAATTTTTTAATATGTGACACACTGGTGCAACTCCCCATGTGGATTTCCCAACCCACCCCTTCCGGTTCTGAAGATAGTAGCCTTTAATACAGTAATTTTGCCTGAAGAAACCAGAATTTACGACAACAAAATCAAAAAAAAGATGAATATCAGCATCGTGACTTTATTGGGCCTACTGATCATAGGGCTGGTGGCTGGCCTACTTAGCAGTATGATTGGAATAGGTGGCGGAATCATTATTGTTCCCTCACTCGTCATGCTATTTGCGGTCAGCCAGAAAATGGCACAGGGCACCTCACTTGCCATGCTGTTGCCACCAATCGGACTGCTGGCTGTTATCAATTATTATAAATCCGGCTATGTAGATTTCAGGGTAGCCGCCATATTGGTTATAGCTTTTGTTGTGGGCAGTTTTTTCGGGAGCAAGATTGCTTTAAATCTGGAAGAAGTGACCCTAAAGAGGATATTTGGAGCACTATTGATGGCTATTGCAGTTAAGTACCTTTTTTTCTCCAGATAGTCACGTTCATATTCACAGAACGTTCAGAATCTAAAAAATAATTTTACGCAAAAAATAATCGGGCTTAATTTCGCCAACAATTAATATGCCGGCAAACGGCATCAGGTTAAACTATATACAATGCAACGGACAAAGATCAAAGAGATTCTGCAAAGCGATAAATGTGATTATCAGGTAAATGTAAAGGGCTGGGTGCGCTCATTCCGCAACAATCAGTTTATAGCGCTGAACGACGGTTCGTGTATGGGCAACCTGCAGGTTGTGATAGGGCTGGATGCAGATGAACAGCTGATCAAGGGCATTAATAATGGCGTATCAATAAGCGTGGATGGCATGGTCATTGCTTCACAGGGCAAGGGGCAGAAAGTTGAAATCAAAGCTGATGCTGTCACGATTCTCGGCGAATGCGATCCGGAAAAATTTCCGCTGCAATTAAAAAACCGCCCGAGCCTGGAATACCTGCGCGAGATAGCCCACCTGCGCTTCCGTACCAATACATTTGGTGCAGTATTTCGTGTGCGCCATACACTTGCCTATGCCATACATAAATTTTTTAACGACAGGGGCTTTGTGTACCTGCATACACCTATTGTAACTGCTTCAGATGCCGAGGGTGCCGGAGAAATGTTCAGAGTATCTACACTGCCTTTTGACAATCCGCCACGCAACGAAGACGGCACTATAAATTTTAAAGAAGACTTCTTTGGCCGTGCCACTAACCTTACTGTAAGCGGCCAGCTTGAAGCCGAACTGGGTGCTATGGCATTCAGCGAGGTATATACTTTCGGGCCTACATTCAGAGCGGAGAATTCAAACACTGCACGCCATTTGGCCGAGTTCTGGATGATTGAACCGGAAGTTGCATTCAATGATATTTATGACAACATGGACCTGGCCGAGGATCTGCTGAAATTTGTGATCAGCTATGCGCTGGAGCATAACCGCGAAGACCTCGACTTCCTTGCCACACGCTTGGCCGATGAAGAAAAGCAAAAGCCAATGAACGAGCGTAGTGAAATGGGCCTGATAGAGAAACTGGAATTTGTACTCAATAATAAATTTGAACGCATTACCTACACTGAAGCTATTGATATCTTACTTGATTCAACGGCATACAAGAAAAAGAAATTCCAGTACGATGTAAAGTGGGGCATAGATATGCAGAGTGAGCACGAACGGTACCTGGTAGAAAAACACTTTAAAAAACCGGTCATAGTTACAGGCTATCCCAAAGAGATCAAAGCGTTTTACATGCGCCAGAATGATGATGGCAAAACTGTAGCCGCAATGGACATACTGGCACCGGGCATAGGTGAAATAGTAGGCGGATCGCAGAGGGAAGAACGGCTGGACAAGCTTACGCAGCGCATGGAAGAGATGCATATTCCTACCGAAGAAATGTACTGGTACCTCGATACACGGCGTTTTGGTGGTGTGCCGCATGCTGGATTCGGGCTGGGTTTTGAGCGCATGGTACTCTTCGTTACCGGCATGACCAACATCCGCGACGTAATACCGTTCCCAAGGACTCCAAAGAATGCAGAGTTTTAAGTATCAACAGAAAACACTTGAAAAAAACAATCAGGATTTTTTTAAAACCTGACATAAAATACCACTTTTGTGGTATTTTTTTGCACTTTTCCGCTCTAATATTGTTCTTTCAATTTCCACTCATTAAAACGTAAACAATTAAAATCACGGAAAATGCTTAAAAAACAACTAATATTGGCACTACTGGTACTCCTGGCTTTTGGGGCAAATGCACAAAGCGGTAGTACAAAGAAAAATCCATTCTATTATGAGCTGATCAGCAACGACAGCAAAACCACGAATTTCGTGTTTGGGTTCTATCCTACTACTTACACGTGGGAGGAATCAAAAGACGTAGAAGGGTTTCTGCATATTAAGGCAGCTATTATCAACAATGCCAGCGGAGCACTGGAATGGAATAACTACAAGATCAATATCCTGCTGAAATCAAGCAAGCTGCTGCGCAGCTACACAACTGTAGCCAAAGACGGTGATTTTGCATGCAACTATACTGTAAAAGGCAGCACTACCCACTACCAGTATTTCTGCTTCCACACTAAATTTACAGCAGACGATATTGATAAGGTATGGCTGGTACTCGGTGATGACCAGATATTCAACCTGCTCTACGACAAAAATGAATAGAATTCATTATATCAATTTTTCAACCACCGGTTTCCGGTGGTTTTTTTATGCCTATACATACCAATAAAACACCACATATTGTGGCGTTTTTTAACTTTTTACATCGTACCCGATTTCCGGAATCCGGCTTTTTTCAATATATTTGCCTCCCTTTATGGAAATTCGAATCAGACATTTTTTATATTTCCTGATCTGCGTTACGTTGCTTGCTTCCTGTAGTGGCTTTGAAAGAGTGAGGAAAAGCAGTGACG
The DNA here is from genome assembly GCA_900299255.1 of Sphingobacteriales bacterium. Classification (GTDB taxonomy): domain Bacteria; phylum Bacteroidota; class Bacteroidia; order Chitinophagales; family Chitinophagaceae; genus Nemorincola. The sequence continues at coordinate 24,859 of OMJB01000054.1, read as the reverse complement.
TAAATTACAAACTCACCAAGGCAAATGAGTATTTCGACAAGAAGCACTACGTTCATGCCAATGAGTTGTATAAAGAGCTGATGCCTGTGATGAAAAGTACCCGCAATTACGAAGCAATTTTTTACAAATACGCCTATACCTTTTATTACACCAAAGATTATCTGGACGCATCTTATTACTTCAAGAATTTTACAGAATATTTCCCATCAAGCAAAGACGCTGAAGAATGTGAATTCATGAGTGCTGTATGCCTGTTTAAATATGCACCCAAATATTCCCTGGACCAGACCAATTCTATTAAAGCACTGGAAGCATTGCAGTCGTATACCAACAGGTACCCCAACTCAAAAAGAATGGCTGAAGCCAACAGCTACATAGACCAGTCTAAAAGCAAACTGGAAATGAAACAATCAGGCGCGGCAAAACTCTATTACAATATCAATCAGTATAAAGCAGCTACTGTAGCGTACAAAAGTGTGATGCGTAATTTTCCGGAATCACCTAATAATGACCTCTACCAGTACATGATTATGAGGTCAATGTACAAGTACGCTAAAGCCAGTATCGCCGATAAGCAGGAAGAGCGTTATGCCAATGCAATAAGCGCCTACACTGAGCTTAAAGACACTTATCCGAATTCAAAGTACCTGAACGAAGCAAGTAAATTATATTCAGAAGCAACCAACAAAGTAAAAAAAATACGCGATGAGCAGCACAAATAGAAAATCACTTACGTCCGTTAATCCATTGGTGGAAACACGCGATGTTATAGCAATGAAAGAAAAAACCGGCAACCTGTACGAGTCCATCGTCGTAGTATCACGCCGTGCCAATCAGATATCAGTAACCATGAAGGAAGAACTTCATCGTAAGCTTGATGAATTTACTGTGCATGGCGACAACCTCGAAGAAGTGCATGAAAACAAAGAGCAGATCGAAATTTCGCGCATATACGAACGTATGGCAAATGCACCGCTTCAGGCGCTGACCGAGTTTAACGACGATCAGATTTACTACCGTAAGAAATAGGTATATCCCATAAACAAAAAGAAGAAGCTGGCCACATCAGCTTCTTCTTTTTGTTTTTAGTACCGCGAGTAAGATTAGTTCCGAAGGCTGAACCTGATGGCCTTCTGCCCACCGGAAGAGCAGACTCTGAGCAGGTACATGCCACTTTTCAGCCGGTCACCAATATCTATCTGCTTTTTAAAATTCCCATTTACTACCTGAATTACATCCCTGTAAACCACCCTGCCCAGCACATCAGCTATCTCCAGTATTGCAGTATTATTGTCTGCCTCCAGGGTGCCTTCTGCTGTAAAAATTCCATTCGACGGATTTGGTGAAACATATAACTGCCCCCTGTACAGTTCAGTCATTGGCACAATGTTTACATAATCTATGTATATCCACCCAAACGATGATATTCTGCATGGCCCGTTGGTTACGATACAAGTTACCGAATCGTGCCGCCTGAGCGTATCGCTGATATAATAGCTATTTGTAGCCCCCGGGATATCAGTGCCATTCAGCTGCCACTGATAATCATATCCGGGCCCGGCACCGGTAGTAATATTGGCATACAAGGTATCACTTTGGCCAGGCAGAATAAATGGCCCAGGAGCCGCAGTGATATCAATAAACGGTGCCACCAGCGGCGTTACAATTACCTCCTGCTGGTGGCTGAACGTACCGCACGGATTGGTAACAGTATAGGTTATCGTATCTATGCCCGGCACAAGCCCCAGCACATACCCATTGGTTACTGATACCACACCAGACACAGAACTCCAGGTACCGCCGGATGGGATGCCTGTGAGTATTGAAGCCATTCCCTGGCACATCTCTGTTATACCTACAATCGTATCGCTGACAGGAAAAACCTCAAAAGATTTGGTAGCAGATGTTACACATCCCGCAATGGTATGTGTGTAGGTTATTGTATCCAGCCCCATTTGTAAACCATGAACTATACCGGTTGTTGTAATAGTGGCGTTCGGATTGCTCATGCTCCATACACCACCCGCTGCAGTATCCGTATAATTCACCGGAGATCCTATGCATACATAGTCCGGGCCTACGATAGGCCCCATAGATGGCAGCGGCTTGATACGTACATAGATAATCAAGGTGTCTATAGCGTAACCATCATCAACCATTACCCTAAAAGTATCCCTGCCTGAGTAACCAGTGGCAGGTGTATAAAAGAGCCCTGAGGGTACTATTGCCCCTCCGGTTGACGACGTAGAGAATGGTGTAAAAGCCGCGCCATGCATTGGCCCTGATATTACCGTCCAGGTAAGTGTCTGTGCCGTATCGGGGTCAGTAACTGGCATCAACGAATTGATGGCTGTAAGGCCGTCATTTTCACAGATGGTAAAACTGTCAGCCAGGCCAGATACAAAAGAAGGCATGTGGTTATTATAGTCTATTTTACGTAGCCTGAAATTACCCCAGTCGCAGATGTATAAATTACCGGTAGTATCATTGATAATACCGAAAGGGTTGTAAAACTGCGCTGACAAAGCAGGGCCGCCGTCTCCGCCATAACCCGGTATACCTGTCCCTGCCATAGTTGTAATGATGCCATTGCGGTCCACCATTCTGATACGGTTGTTGAACTGGTCTGAGATAAAAAGGTTGCCGATACCATCCACCGCAACAGCCAAAGGCTGGTTGAGCATAGCTGCTATTGCCGGGCCTCCGTCGCCGCTATAGCCTGCTGTTCCATTTCCTGCCACAGTTGTAATTATCCCTGAAACATCTACTTTGCGTATGCAGTTATTATTCACATCGGCTATATAAATGTTACCCTGAAAATCTTTTGCTATGCACGCTGGCGAAGAAAGCCTTGCTGCTGTAGCCGGCCCTCCATCGCCGGTATAACCCACAGCTCCAATACCTGCAACCGTAGTGATAACACCGGCGGCATTAATCCTGCGAACCCGGTTATTGCCCACGTCACCAACATAAATACTCCCTGTAGCATCACACAGCAGCCCATAAGGAGCATTCAATACTGCTGATATGGCGGCACCACCATCGCCGCCAAACCCTGGCGCACCCGTGCCTGCTATTGTTGATATTACTCCGGCAGTATTTACCTTCCTGATTCTGTGGTTTGTCTTGTCAGCAAAATAAACATTGCCCGCTGCATCAACCGTTATTCCGGCGGCGCCATAAAAATGAGCAGCAGTAGCCTGTCCGCCATCACCCGAGAACCCCGGCAAGCCATCGCCGGCAAAAGTTGAAATGTTGCCTGCGCCATCAATTTTTCTGATTCGGTGGTTACTGTTGTCTGAAATGAATATTGATCCGCCCGCACCCAGTGCCGAATACCAGATATACTGAAACTGCGCAGCTGTAGCAGGGCTGCCGTCGCCACTGAACCCAAATGTTCCGGTTCCTGCTATCGTATTAATATTCTGCCCTATTGCTGCATCTGCACATAAAACAATAATAAGCAGGACAAGGTATTTTTTCATTGCCATTTTTTAATTTATCCGTACTGAACTGTATTACTGCAAAAATACGGATTATTATAATCCATAAAGGCACACTGGCTTACAATCCCCATGTATCAAGAATCTGCTGCGCGTGGTTTTTGCTGATTACTTTCTCTATAATGTGGTCAATTCTCCCTTTTTCATTGATCAGAAAAGTAGTGCGGTATGTGCTTACTATCGTTTTGCCCATAAACAGCTTTTCACCCCATACGCCATAGCCGTTTACAATCTTCTTTTCGGTATCCACGAGCAACGTAAATGGCAGGCTGTACTTCTTTTCAAACTTCTTGTGGCTTTTTTCATCATCAATGCTTACACCTACTATTTCTATCCCTTTCTGCTGAAGCAATGCATAATTGTCACGCAGGTTGCAGGCTTCTTTTGTGCAGGTTTCGGTATCATCGTGCGGATAAAAGTACAATGCAAGTTTTTTCCCTTTAAAATCTTTCAGGGACACCTTGTTTCCATTCTGGTCGGCCGTATTGAAATCCGGTGCTTTGTCTTTCTGTTGTAGTTTCATAAACATTATTTCAGGCTGGTAATCTGACGGTATTGTTTTATTGGTACTCATGCTAAGCACTGCCGGCAACACAACTATTATTGCCTGCGCAGTTAGGCCGGGCAAGCTACCTCACAAAATTAAGTGTTGTACTGCTGGCATTCCCGTTCTCATCCTCTGCCGTAAATACCAGTTTATGCTTACCCTTAGTGCAGTGCTCATCAAATCTGTAAAAGAAATCGTCTCCATGCTGCTCAAAACAAACCCATTTGCCATCCAGGTATCCGCTGAAACTCCTCACAGAGGTGGTATTGTCCTTTACTGTAAACGCCAGCTGTTTTGCACCGGCAAGGCTGCCGTTTTTTCGCTGCATAGACTCAATTACCGGCGGTATCGTATCAATATCCAGCCAGTAAGTGCCCAGGCTGCGCACCCTTGCTTTGTACCTGCCGCCTTCAGTCAGAGTGGCAACCCTGCCATCAACGTCCTTGCCATCGGTATATTTCATCACCACTTTGGTTTTCAGCTGTTCAGGCACTTTGTTGGGCCTGGGCCTCAGCTCCAGCTCAAAATAATGATGTACAGGCACCTGCGGGTCGTGCAGGCTGTATTTATCAGAGGCGCCCTCGGTGCTTGCGGCAACCGCGAACCTGAAACAGGCATAATCATAAAACTGCTTCTCATCCAGCTCAAACCGGATATCATCCCTTTCTATACGGTAAGCAGAGTGCGGGGCAACAATGTCGCACGTAACCTTGCCCAGAACCGGATCTGGGCTGATCTGCTCTACAGGCTTAATATAAAATCCAATCGTTGCTGTGTTCTGGCTATTGTCGGTAAGCTCTATCCGTAAAGTGTGCACTTTTCCATCGCCCATATACAACCGCCCTTTTCCGCTGCCAGTGCTGTTATACAATCTGTCCAGCATATTGCCCGGCAACTGAAACAGGCACTGCACCCATTTATGATCACACTGACGGGTGGCATAGTCTGTATATGCATTGATATACCGTGTCTCGTCATATCCGATATTGTCCAGCACCACTTCCGTCCTTAACGTATCATCCATAAAAAGCCTGGCGGTATAAAATGCAATAGTATTCTCGCTACCCTCCATAAAATCATCGGCATTTATGCCTATGCCTATATTTTCGCACTGCCTGTACACCGGAAGGCTAATCGTATCGTTTTTAACAGCTATTCCGCGCGAACTTTCGATAGCGGGCTGATATGTACTTCCTCTCTTTGCTACTCCGCACCATTCAGGAGTTCCGGTATAAATGCTTGCATTTGCTTTGCCCGGCCAAGCCTCGGTAAAACGGGTATAGAAGTACACCTCCTTAGGCCTGGGTGGCGTATGGTCATTTACAGCAAAACCAAACAACTGCGGGTTCAGCGGATGTTCTGTTTTCGTATTCCTGATCTCAAAATGCAGATGGGGGGCTGTGGAGCCGCCTGTATTACCACTCCATGCAATCAGGGCGCCCTTCTTTACCGGAAACTTTGCCGGGTCAAGCGCCAGGTCCACGTCCCACTTTTTCTTTTCGTACTGCTCTTTGCGCAGGTATTTCTGAATGGCTGGTGCAAAATCGTTCAGGTGTGCATAGAGCGTGGTATAGCCATTGGCGTGTGTGATATACAGTGCGTGCCCAAAGCCGCCTTTGTCCATCTTTATGCGGGATATATAACCGTCTGCTGCTGCATGTACTTTTTTATTTTCCACGCCTTCCGTTTTGATATCCAGCCCGCTGTGAAAATGGCCGCCTCTGCATTCGCCAAAGTTACCAGCCAGCAAAATGGGTATATCCAGCGGATTACGGAAATACCCCTGCGGATAACCCTGAGTGTTTTTTTGTGCGGCTGCAATTACCGGCAGCAGCAGCCATATAATGATCCAGTTGCTTTTCATCTTTTGCGCTGCACAAATATCAGCATAAAAAAGCGCAAAGTATTACTGGAATAACACCTTGCGCTTACCAAAACAACTAAAAAAAATTATCTGTTAAATACAGCGCACTTCACCTGAAACTGCAGGTAATCGTGATCTATAAAGCTGCCCATAGGGCTTATTACATTGTTAATACCCTTCCTGTAAGATACACCGGCCTTCAGAGTACGGCTGATGGAAACTTCTGACCTGGCCATCAGGCCCACATCAAAGAGCGGCGTTTTGTAGGAAGTACCTTTATAGTTCGGGTCAGCTTCCGGGCGTTTGTCGGCCAGTGCCTGCTGGAAATCAGGCCCTACACCCAACGAAACCCCTTTCACTACTTTCACTCCCAGCGATGGATTTACCTGCAGGTAAGAAAGGTTGTAACTCACATTATTGCTGGTCAGCTCACCTGCAACAGGTATGTTATCTGTAGTAGTCTTGCCGCTGGCCACACCCTTGGTAGACAGTCCTTTGCCTGCAATAGCAGTATTGCCTGAAGGCGGCTGGGAAGTTGTTACGTAATCCGGCCGGGTAATCATCTTCTGCACTGGCATATCCTGATTAATGCTTGTATTAGTAAATGCCACGTTGCCTTCAAAATAAACCTTATCGTTGATCTTGCGGCGAATGGCAGCACCGGCACTATAGCTGTTGTTCTGGTTGCCCGTAGCAAAAGCTCCTACCAGTATAATCGAAAATTTAGGCTGTGGTTTCTGTATATGTTCTTTGAATGTAACAACCGGCTTTGAGGCAGTTTTTGTTTCTTTTGCTGCCACCTCCTTCTTTTTGGCAGCCACCGGCATTTCGTCTTTTTTAGCTCTAGTTGATTGCGCAAACAGCAGATTCGTATTCACTTTCCGGGGTTGTTTTGCACTCACCACGGCATTATCTATATTAATTCCGAAGTGCTCTTCTTTGGGCACTTGAGTTGCTGTAGCTTTTGGGGCAGGTTTTACACGCTCCGTTGCTGCGGCATGGTAATGAACAGTGCGCTCTGCAGATACAGCCATATTCTGTGCCGTCACAGCTGTTTCTTTTTGTATTGCCCTGCCTTTTCCGGCATGCGCTACCTGTACAGCCACCGGCTGTGTTATTTCGCCCTGATGCATTAACGGATACACTCCTATAGCCATAGCTACCGAAGCTGCTATGCCGGCTACCGGCATCAGCCACCACATCATAATGCTTCTTTTCTTAGATCGGCCGTCCAGCTGCTCTTCAAGCCTGTCCCAGTTTGCGGGATTGTACTCAAAGCCGCCCTGATCAAACTTCTGCCTGACCAGTTCGTCAAATTCTCTTGGCTTCATAACTCAGATTTTGTTGTTCACTTTTTTTTATTTTCTCCTGCAGCAGATTTCTCGCCTGGTGCACATGCCAGTGAGATGTACCCTCGCTGATACTTAACTGCTCTGATATTTCTTTATGGTTGTAGCCATCAAATACGAACAGGTTAAAAACCGTTCTGGTCATTGATGGCAGGCCCTGTATCATTTTCACCAGTTCCTTAAAGTCCATTTGCTCTATTGCCTGATTGCTCACAGATATATTGCTTTCTTCAGCAGGAACAGAGTTTACATGCATTTTCAATTCTTCTTTGAAGGCTGTACCCCGCAGAAAATCCAGGCATGTATTTACCATGATCCGCTGCATCCAGCCCCCGAAGGAACCAGTATGCCGGTAATTATCTATCTGAGTGAAAATTTTGAGGAATCCGTCGTTGAGTAGTTGTTCAGCATCCTGCATATTTTTAGCGTAACGGGCGCATACCTTCAAAAACGTACTATAGTAAGTTTTATACAGTTGCTCCTGTGAAGCCCGGTTTTTTTCCCGGCACCCTGCTATTATTTCCTGTTCAGAATATGCGGGCATAATGCTTAGGTATTCCTGCTTTTGAGGCAGTAAGGCAAAACAAAAATGTGTTTTCCCTTTCTTGTTAAAATAAATTACTCTCTTTTCTTCATTTTCCTTTTTTCTGCTGCCCTGCTTATCCCATATCGCGTATCCGGGCTACGTAAGGCAAATTTTCAAGTTTTCGGTTATAGGGGCCACATTACCCTTTTGGTATTATTTACTGAGCATAAGGTAAGTTATTGAGCAGTCAAAAATTTAAATATGAAAGGCGCCTTCCAGTACTCAAAACTTACCACTCACCCATATAGACGTAACCTGAACTAAAAATCTTGGGTTTTTTGAAAAAAATATTTTGAATTCCGTTTGGGTATATAGCCAAACCTCCTCCGAATCTCTATTACTATCTGAATCTACCCCAAAAACGGGGGCAAATACAGGGTTTTTACCAAAAAACCGCCTGTTTTACCTATTTAAGCATGCAATTATCGTACCACTTTCACTGATTTTTAACAGAAAACCGTTAGGCAGCAGGAAATTCAATGAGAGTGCGGTAAATCAAGATCAGGATAATAAATAAACAGCCGCCCAATGGGCGGCTGCAATCAAAATAGTATGGAAAAGCTCTTATTTAGAAATGTAAATTTTGTGTGTAGATTTTGTGCCATCTTCATCCTTCAGCACTAGCAGGTAGTTACCCTCCGGCAGGTAAGAAAGGTCAGTTTCGTAAGTTGATTTATTTACGATATCCTGATGCAGCAGGCCATGCCCCAGCAGGTCATATACATCCATCTTCATGTTCACAGTGCGGCCTTCCCAATCCATATTCACAACACCAGTGGTGGGGTTAGGGAATATTTTCACAGCTGGTTTGTATACATTCTTTACATCCAGCAGCGAAATGTAAATCACATTAGAGCATAAAGACTGGCAGTTATTGGTGTCTTTAATCACATAGTAGTAACCCGGAGCTATAGGGTTGAATGTTTCGTTAATTGCGCCCGGCACAATGTGGCCGCCTACACAAGAGTTAACTGTATTTACATACCACACATAGTGGCCACCGCTGTTGGCTACCAGCAGGTCGCCTATCAATGATAACCATGGGGTAACTGGCGTACTGTCGCGAATCATCAGCACACTTGGTGCAGAGAATGTATCATTAACATAGCAGCCGTTATCGTTAGAGTGTACCTTAAACGTTACTACATCACCATTCAGGTAGAAATTTGTAAACACTGTAGTATCATGCGCCGTCAGCACACCGTTCACATACCAGTCGTAAGTAGGTGCTACACCAAAGTTGGTATAGTGCCCAGTAAATGTTACCGGCGAATCGAGGCAACCAGGGTTAGCACCGCGCGTAAGCACTGTGTAAGCTGTGTTGGACAATGGTGTAACAACTGTCATTGTAACAACATTTGATACTGTAGTATCGTTGATCACACACGGATCTGGTGCGCGCAGTATACAATACACAATATCTCCGTTATGCAGTGATGAAGTAATCATTGTAGGACCCAGTGCTGTTGGCACCAACGTGCTATTTATGTACCACGCCAGCGAGGCACCTACCCCATAACTTGCTATGGTAGCATCAAACCTGTCAGTAGCGCCCAGGCAAATCGGATTATCAGTTACGGTAATGGCTATAGTAGCAGTAACAGAGTCTCTGGAAACAACAACGTAGTTTGAAATGGCTGTATCGTTGTAAGGAGCAGAGCAAGTAGAGTTACCAATCATCTGAACTGAGATTGTATCACCATCTGCAAACACACGTGTTATTGCCTGACTATCTTCGGCAGGCAGAGGCAATCCGTTTCTGAGCCACTGAAAAGCAGGCGCTGTTCCACCGTTCACAGGAAATGCATAGAAAGTAAGCGGACGGTAAGAGCAATCAGGATTGGTGCCATGTATCAATGAAATAGCTACGCGGGGCCTGAAACTGGTACTACGGTGGATGGTAATAGAATTGGAAGTAAAACTATCCAGGCGCCCCAGGCTATTGCGGTACACCAGGTGGCACGAGATCACATCGCCATCCACGGGTGCAGTAGTATACAATGTATCCAAAATTACGCCCGTGTAAGTAGTGTTAATATACCAATGGTACTCAGACGTGCTGAAAGTGTCATTACTCTGAACTGCATAAAGCATAATCTGCGAACCGGGGCAGCTGGTATCCATTCCGTAGGGCAGGAAAATGGAAACAGAATCCAGTACCACCTGTGCCTGCATTTTGCTGTGCAGACCCAGAAAGAGAAGTATCAGTAAAGTAATTTTACGTATCATAAGTTCAATATTTACCCGCTATCCACGACATGGATAGTTTAGTTTGTGTAAAAATAATGTATTCACTTTAATTAATCTAATAGAATTTTCAGCGGTCAATGCCTGCATATCAGGCAACGGGTAACAGGTGGCCGGCTTTTTGTGGAGAGATAAATTATGCCTTTTCCCTACATTTGTAGCTCCAATGAAACTATTCTTCGAGCATCTCGGCAGGCTTTTCCTGATGATTCAGGGTGGTTTTACCCGCCCTGAAAACCGCAAGGTCTATTGGAAGGAGTTTATGGAGCAGTGCAACGACATTGGCATCAGGTCACTGCCAATCGTATTGATTATTTCCATATTTCTTGGAATGGTGCTCACCATACAATTATCCTACCAGCTGGTAAGCCCTTTGGTGCCCAAAACTGTAATTGCAACCCTTGTCAGGGATTCCTCCATACTAGAGCTCTGCCCTACCGTTGTGTGCATTGTACTGGCTGGTGTGGTGGGCTCAAAAATTGCTTCTGAACTGGGTAATATGCGGGTAAGCGATCAGATAGATGCGCTGGAGATTATGGGGATCAACACAAAATCTTACCTGATTCTTCCTAAGATACTTGCAGCCATGATTATGGTACCTGCATTGATTATTATCTCTATTGGTATCAGTATATGGGGCGGTTATATGGCCGGTATTTTTTCACATATACTCAGCCGTCAGCAGTTCATCATAGGCCTTACCACTGATTTCGTTCCGTACAACCTCTTTTTTGCTATGATGAAGGCATTTGTTTTTGCCCTTATCATTTCCATAGTACCGTCTTATTTCGGGTATCATGTAAAGGGCGGCGCACTAGAAATAGGTAAAGCATCCACTACATCAGTGGTTATCAGCTGCATACTGATACTCTGCGCAGATTATGCGCTTTCACTGGTAATGCTCTAATAGAGGAATTCGCGCTTACTGAAGCAGCTTTTCAAGCGCATTGTCATAAGCTTCTTTCCAGTCGCTCAGATAGCCCCAGTTTTCCTCGTCTACAACAATCTCACCACCAGCGTTTACGTGGCCCAGCTTTGTGCATGGAGTCCCCTTCAACTCGGCTTCAAATAATGAGTGCTGATCCGGATTGACGCTGACCACAACACGGCTTTGAGATTCGCCAAACAGCACTGCATCTTTGCGGATATCGGCAGGAGTAGTGATGGTAAATCCAAGGCCTTTAGCCATACTGCTTTCCAGCAGGCAGGCAAATAACCCACCTTCTGAAATATCGTGTGCCGATTTCACCAATTTTTCACTGACAAGGCGCTGAACCGTCTGCTGTAGCTGGTACTCCTCTTCCAGATCAAAATGAGGAGCAGGACTGTGCGTTACGCCGCAGATATGATGCAGGTATTCAGAACAGTTAATATCATCGCGGTGCGAACCCAGCAGGTAAATACTGTCGCCTGAATGTTTAAAACCCAATGACATTTTCTGATCCAGCGTATCAAGCACGCCCACCATACCAATTGTAGGTGTAGGGTAAACCGGACCATCTTCACTCTGATTGTAAAAACTAACGTTACCACCGGTAACGGGTGTATCAAATTTCAGACAGGCTTCACCCATGCCTTTGATAGCATGTACAAACTGGTAGTACACTTCAGGATTATATGGATTACCAAAATTGAGGCAATTGGTTATTGCCACCGGTATACCACCGCTGCACACTATGTTGCGTGCCGCTTCGCTAACGGCAATCATTGCGCCCACTTTTGGGTCGGCAAATACATAGCGGCTGTTGCAGTCTGTAGTAACGGCCAGCCCCTTAGTTGTGCCGTGCACCCTTACTACCGATGCGTCACTCGGTTCATTGGTTTGTGTATTGCCGGTCATTACCATGCTGTCATACTGCTCGTATATCCAGCGCTTGGAGGCGATGTTGGGCAGTTGAATGAGTTCAAAAGCCACGGCTTTCAGATCATCAGGCAGTGCTATACTCTTCGGATCGAATTTCTGTATCTCATCAAAATAAGCAGGTGTGGCGTATTCGCGCTCGTATACCGGTGCACCGCCGCCCAGCACCAGGCTTTCAGCAGGCACATCAGCAACCAGTTCACCGTTCATATAGTACTTAAGATTGGTGTCCTTTGTTACTTCACCAATCTGCACACAGTGAATATCCCACTTATCAAATATTTGCTGTACTTCAGCTTCACGGCCTTTTTTTACCACAATCAGCATACGTTCCTGACTTTCACTCAGCAGCATCTCCCATGGCTTCATATTGGCCTGGCGTGTAGGCACTTTATCCAGATGAATGATCATGCCATGTTCGCCCTTGGCACTCATTTCACTGGTGCTGCAGGTGATACCGGCAGCCCCCATATCCTGCATGCCTATCAATGCGCCCGTAGGTATCATTTCGAGGCAGGCTTCCAGTAATTTCTTTTCTTCAAACGGGTCACCCACCTGCACTGATGGCAGCGACTCGGCACTGTTCTCACTGATATCAGCAGACGCAAACGATGCGCCACCTATACCATCCTTACCTGTGGAAGCACCAACGATGAATACCGGATTACCTGCACCATGCGATGTTGCGGATACCGTCTGCCCTACACGCACCACACCTACACTCATTGCGTTAACCAGCGGGTTGGTCTGATAACAGCTTTCATAATACACTTCGCCTGCTACGGTTGGCACACCAAAGCAGTTGCCATAGTGCCCTATACCTTTCACAACGCCCTTTATGAGCCACTTTGTTTTAGGATTATCAACTTTACCAAAGCGCAGAGAATTGAGAGAAGCAATTGGTCTTGCACCCATTGTGAAAATATCGCGGTGGATACCCCCTACTCCGGTTGCCGCACCCTGAAACGGCTCAATAGCCGATGGATGGTTGTGTGATTCTATTTTGAAAACACAGCCCCAGCCATCACCAATATCAACAAGCCCGGCATTTTCCTCGCCAGCCTTTACCAGCAATTTTGCGCCATCCCTCGGCAGCGTCTTCAGCCATTTTATGGAATTTTTGTAACTGCAATGCTCACTCCACATTACAGAGTACATTGCTGTTTCATTAAAATTAGGCGTTCTGCCCAGTATCGTTTTTATTTTTTCAAATTCTTCTTCGCGAAGACCCAGTTTTATGGCCTGTTCGAGTGTGGCTTGCATAATGCAAACCTACAAATTTTTAGGTGGATGGTAAACTTTTACCGCCTCTGTAGCCGTAACAAAATGAAAACGGCAATCGTTAAGATTGCCGCCACAAAATGCATATTATAAAAAAACTATTTAGTGCCCACAAAAGTACAGGAGGTGTTTGTTGTGCCGGTAATATTCTGCGTCAGCGTTAAAGAAGTGCCGGTTAACAAACCTGTGCCTGTAACCGTCCATGTATTGCCGCAGTTATCCTGAAATGACTGTGTAGGGACGGTTAGGGTGTTGCCCGATGCAACCAGTGTAAACACTATTGATTTGCTACAGGAACCTGAACCAATTATTGTAGTTGAAGTAAGCGTTTCGTTATTCACCCTGGTGAGTGTAAATCTGGCAGCAGAGCCGCAGGATAGTCCGGTCCAGTAGCCCGCAAATTTTGCGGATTCGTCGGTTGTTACGGCATCACTGTTTTTAGTACAGCCGGAAAAACCTATTGCCACGCTAACCATAATCACTGCAACTATGCTGGTAAAAATTGCTTTCATACTTTTTTATTTTTCGTAGATATTATTTTCGATGCTGCCTTAAATCAGATTCAAATATAGAAACATTTTTGCTCAAATAGATTTTAATAGCTGCCAGTCCTCCAATCTGCGATAAAACAGGGGCTGTAGCCAAATATAACTATGAAAACAATGGGGGCAGCTAAATATCCAGCGCCATTTCATTTATTACTTGAATCAAAAAAACACCTGCAGTATAGCCATGAAGCACATCTTCCAACAGTACAGTAGAAACTGCTTATGAGCACAAAACTATTTGGTACCTACAAAGGTACATGTTGCTGAAACCGGGCCAACTACAGTCTCTGTGAGTGTAAGCGTATTGCCGCTCAACGTTCCACCGCCGCTGATTGTGTATGTATTGCCGCAATTGTCTGCAAAAGTCTGCACAGGAACAGTAATAACATTACCACTTACTGTATGATTCAGCTGGGCTGCTTTCAAACAGGTACTTACGCCAACACTGCCACTCGTGGTTAAACTGGTGCTGCTTGTTTTCGTCAGCGTAAATGTAGATGGTGACCCGCATGAAGTGCCTGTCCAGGTGCCGGCAAATTTGGAGGCTTCGTCGGTGGCAGAGCTATCGCTGCTTTTTGTGCAACCTGATAAAGCAACCATCGCTGTGAGGGCTAAAAAACAAGTAGCCAGAATACCAGAGTTTCTCTTTTGTTGAAAGTGTATCATAAATTGTATGTTTTATTTGTTTGAATCAAACTTAAGATATGTTTCTAAAATATTCAAGTAATTTCAAATAACTAGTTTTGCTGTTCCTCGCTATTGATGGCTAAAATAAAATGCAATTATTTTCTCCATTTCCCAGAGAGCCACACAATGATGCATTCAGCAGGCTACGTTAGTTCTAATTCCACTTAATACTACACTCCTTACTTGCTGAAGGATAAATTATACCACCAATATAGGGCAAAGAAAAAAGGTACCCTGAACCAGAGTACCTTTCAGTTATGTCAAAAAATTAACTTAAGGTAAAATAAACGGATTTAAGAGCTTTAAAACCGTTACAGAATCCAACGGTTCATCAAAAGCTGCTGTAGCCGAGAGCTGAGGAATATTGCCACCTACACCCGGCAGCGAAGTGGTTATCACACTCAGCTGTGAGTTATTTGCCTCACCTGCATAATTAGCAACAAAAGCGGCAGATGGAGCAATATCATTGGTAACCCATGGAGCCGGAGTTTCGGGGGCACCAGCGTACCGCCTGAGCGTTCTGATAAATCCGGCATGGCGCCCTTCTGTGGCAGACATCTGCTGCAACTGAGCAAATACCGGGTTACTGGTCCATACAGGCAACTGCCCGTTGTAGGCTCTGATGCAAGTATCCTTAAATACACTTGCCAGCATCAGGAACGTATTATAATCAGCAAACGGATCGTACACACCACCCATAGTAAAATCGTAAGCGGCAGGTACATAAGGCGCATTTGTGGTTGGGTCGCTGTAATGGTTAGGAACAAACGCAGTTGAGCCCATGGCACTGAGCAAACCCTGCAAAAAGCCAATTTGTGCCTTATCGTTTGCCTCTATTACTTTGAAGCCTGCCTGATCTTTGGCGGGAATGAGGCCACCGGTATTGTTGGCGGTGCGGAAAAATGCATATTGAAAATACTCAAGTTCCAGCACAAAATCCAACGAAACTTCCAGATCGCTGGTTGTTTTGCCGTAAGCTTTTTTGAACATTGAACCCAGTGAAAAAGGCAATGCAGCCAACGCCACTTTTGCCCCAAAACTCTTCAGTATCTGGCGACGCCCACTCGGCTTTTCATACACCCCGGAATCAGTCTTTTCAATTTCCTGCAGAATATTTTTAAAATCCATTTTCTGTTTGATTAATGATTGGGTAAACCGTTTGCGTCATATTTGGTGTGGCTGTAAACCAATGCTCCTGTCAGTACCAAAGCCGGAGACAGAGCCTGATCTAGCCCATTAGCGTCTATCACTGTGTCAGCAAAAGTATTGGCTGCATTCATCTGCCTGAAGTAGGCCGAATGCCTGGCCTCAACTGAAGCCATTTTACTGAAAGCCAATGAATAACCTTTATTTCCGAACAGGGTAGATGCTCCATTCAGGCCAGAGATAACGATATCTTCAATTTTTGCTGCTGAACTTAATACACTCGCACGGTCAGCAAAAACTACAGTAGAAAAATCGGGAGAAAGCGGATCTACAGCATCTCCTGCCAGCAGCTTTTTGAAGTACTCCATGTGTGCTATTTCCTGATCCCTGACATCGGTTATTGCCATCAGCTCCAGGTTATCCATACCGTAGTAAGGCGTGGCTACTGCCTGTGTATAAAACGCTGCTTCGATCTGCTGAAGAATGTATAAAAAATTGAGCAAACCGGTATCGCCCGTACCCATTGAATGAACAGCCGGTGCAGCCACAGGCTTACATGCATTCAGCAGCAATCCCGCACCCGCTATGCCGCCGGTAAGTTGTAAAAAACGGCGCCTGGACACATTGAATCCCTTATCCATTTCTTCCACCTGCGTGTCTGCAGATGTTGTGAGTATTTTCATACGCTCCAATTATTTGTTTGTTTGTACAGGCATTCCGGCAACGCAGATTTCCCAACAAGCCTTAAAATTAAAAAAACCCAGTTGCAAACCAACAATATACCAGCCGTTCAGGAAAAATATTTTTGTCAAATATTAATTATCCTAAACTACCATGAAGTGCTAAAGTTATTCAGAAATTGGCGGATATACTAATATAATAAAAAAATAACTACATTGCTGCTACAGAAAGGACCCACACAATAGCTATCGGGCAATATTGTTTTTAATTTTTACAGATGAGGAAAATAAAGGGTGTGCTGCCACGGTTTGCCAGAGATTGCCTTACTTTTTCTGGCCGGCTGATTACCTTGTATTTCTGAAGGTCAATGACATCAAAAGCAAAAACATAACGCCTTCCCCGATTAATACTTTGCAGATAGTTTGTGAGCAAAACCGCTGCCTCCTGGTCGGCTGCCAGTACATTGTTCACATAACGAAACCACAATTTGTTCCTGTTCCACATATCAATGCCTTTTCGGATTTTTGTACGATGTGCTGCACACTTGTAAAAGCCAGGACTACCAGTTTCTGTGCCTTTTGGTGCGATAATTGCCACTCAAATCGCCTTTACAGCCACATTTGCGCTCGCTGTTGCAGCTTTCGAATACCAAGCTGAACAGCATAGCCGCCAGAGGTACCAATAAAGTATACTTTGCCAGAGGAAACCGCTTTGTTTGTTTCATAAATTTACTTTTGTAAAAATACGGATTATTGGTTACCTGCAAACATAAGCATATTTTAATAGCCCCGCTGGACTGGGGCCTCGGGCATACCACTCGCTGTGTTCCACTGATCCGTTTTTTACTGCGGCAGGGGCACATCCCGCTTTTTGCAGGCAATGAAACTCAACGCAGATTTATTGAAAATTCCATGGGCACTATTGATTTTATACACCTTGAAGGATATAACATCAAGTACTCCCGGTGGAACAAATATGCACAAATAGGGCTGCTATCACAGCTCCCAGATATTCTGGGCACTATTAAAAAGGAACAAAAATGGCTGCAGCAATTGACCTCAGCAAGAAAAATTGACGGCATTATTTCAGACAACCGGTACGGCCTTTTCCATTCTTCAGTACCGTCTGTAATACTTACGCACCAGTTGCAGGTAAAGAGCGGAACGGGTGCAACAGCAGACGGATTTGTACGCAAACTGCACTACAAATTCATGAACAGGTTCAAGGCAGTATGGGTAGTGGATACACCGGAATCACCCGGCTTAGCCGGCACACTATCTCATCCCGACAGACTGCCTGAACACGCTAGTTATATAGGCCTGCTTTCACAGTTTGAAAACACCCCTTCAATCGCCGGTGCCGACAAAGCAAAACTGCTCATACTGCTGTCTGGCCCTGAGCCGCAGCGCAGTATGCTCTCTGCTATATTGTGGCGGCAGGTACAGGATTTCGATGGCCATGTTGTATTTGTTGAAGGCACTGAAAACGCACCTGTTCCGGCCCGCATACCAGAGAACGTAGAATGGCATAAACGCCTTGCCGGTAAAGCCCTGGAACATTTATTGCAGTCGGCAGGGATGGTAGTTTGCCGGAGCGGATACTCTACTATAATGGACCTCACAGCCTTGCAAAAACAGGCAATACTGATACCAACCCCCGAACAAACCGAACAAGAACACCTTGCTAATGAGCTACACAGGGAAGGTATTTTCTTCACAGCTCCTCAGAAAAATTTCGACCTGAAAAAAGCAATTACATCATCAGCAAATTTCAGCAACAACTCTGCCCAAAAATCCTCTTTTCAACTCTACCAGCCTGTGCTGGAAAAATGGCTCGAACAACTGTAAAACCGGGATAGTAAAACCGGAAATAAATACTTCCGGAATTGCGGGAAATCTTCTGGTTTCTTCCGGTACCGGAAAATCAGCAATCATCTAATTAATTGATAATCAATACTTATTTAGCTCACTTCCGGTTATACCCAGAAAAACCTTTTCTGCGCCGAATGAGCTCCCAAAAACCTACTGAACCGCAGTCGATCAAACAAAAATCGCCCTGTAATTTCTCTATGCAAATGTCGGGTACGGGAGAATAGCAACAAAAATAAAAATCTATCTCAGGCCACATAGGGCCAATGACGGGCTGTATGCGGCCCGTGACTGAAAATTGTTCCGGAGTTGCTTGGCCTCTGAGAGGAGTTTTACTGTACACGATTATCTTTACAATAAAAAAACAAATGCCCGGCCCAATCTATCTCAACACCGCAGCCTGCGGACTGGTATCACCTGAAACACTTGCAGCAGCTAACCAGCTGTATGCAGGGTTTGAACACAACAGCAGTACACGATCTGAAGAATGGAGAATGGAGGCGGAAGGGAGGATCAGGCAAGCCATTGCCAGCTTTGTGGGTGCTGAGGCACGCAGCATAGCCATGGTACCTAATTTTTCGTGGGCGTGGAACGACATTGTGCAGTCGCTCAAAGGCAATGAAAAGGTGTTGCTTTATAAAAAAGATTACCCATCATTATTAGAACCATTCCGTATCAACGGTTTTGATATTACCTGGGTTGATGCCCCTGACGGCTTTAATATTGATGTCGATGCTATAACAGAAGCAATAACCAATAAGCGTGTAGATATTGTTGCGCTGAGCCATGTGCAGTGGAGTTCGGGATACAAAGCCGATATTATAACGATAGGTGAACTGTGCCGGGAGCATGGCATACTCTTTATAGTGGATGCCACTCAGTCTATGGGTGCCAATGAGATAGACCTGACGCAACTAAAGGCTGATGTATTTGCAGCAAGCAATTATAAGTGGATGAATGCGGGGTTTGGTACCGCGGTACTGTACATCGCAGATGGCTTTCTCGAAAGGTACCAGCCGGTTGTTGGCGGGCATAACAGCTATAAAATGATAGATGGAGTGATGCAGTACACCCCATCGGTACAGAGCTATGAGCCAGGCCACCCCAATATGTTTGGCCTGACGGTGCTGGAATCGGCAATAAAACACAAAATCGGCCTGGGTGTTGCCAATATCCAGAATCATAACTGTAACCTAGCACAGCAATTTTTATCGGGCATTGAGGGGCTGCCTATAAATATTTTGGGAGGCTACAACATGCATCACCGTACAGCAATTGTGTTATTAAAAGATGAAAACGGGCTTGGCGACCATATAAAAAAGAATAATATTGTAGTAACGCAGCGGAACGGATTGCTTAGGGTAAGTATGCATTATTATAATACAGCTGATGATGTGCAGGCTTTGACCGACTGCCTGAAGGATAAATATATATAAATAGCGCATGCGAAAGGCGTCGCGAAATGTGTTTTTACCTAATACAGAATAAACTATTGTTTGGTTTTAGGTGTGATTCAATAAATTACTTACCTTTGCCATCCGGTAAAAAAGTCAAAAGGTTAATCTTTTTGACTTTTTGATTTTTGGAAACCGGTAGTTTGTAGTTGTTTGTGATGTGGTTTTAATGCAGATGAGATGCTGAATCTCAGCCATTTATAACACAGGGCTTACGAATAAAAACTAGCTTATACGGGCATAGTTCAACGGCAGAATAGAGGTCTCCAAAACCTTCGATCTAGGTTCGAATCCTGGTGCCCGTGCATTTTTCGTTAATCTGTTAACAGGTTAATGAGTTAACCGGCTGCTCCATCAGCAGGTTATCTTTTTAACCAAAATTGAAACTTATGAGCAAAGTTGGAAGTTACATACAGGAAGCCTATGACGAACTCCTGCATAAAGTATCCTGGCCTACCTGGGACGAACTACAGCAGACTACTATTATTGTACTGGTAGCTCTGGCGTTGGTTACAGCTGTGGTTTTCGGGATGGACCTTGTTGCAGAAAACGTTTTGACATTTGTGTATAAAATACTTGGTAAATAATGGAAATTATGAGCGAAGCAGCAGTGACAAACGAGGCCGCAAAGCCAGCACCTGAAACCAAGTGGTACGTGATACGCGTTATCAGTGGTAAAGAAAAAAAGGTGAAGGAGTACCTGGATAAAGAGGTAAAGATCAACAACTGGACCAATTCAGTTGTGCAGGTACTTTGCCCTGTTGAAAAGGTTTTTAAAGTAGTAAGCGGTAAAAAAGTACTTCGTGAAAAAACGCTGTTCCCGGGCTATATTCTCCTTGAAGCAAATGACGGCAAACTTTCCGATGATATTATACATTCCATTAAGAATGTAACCGGTGTTATTCATTTTCTGGGTAAAGAGCATCCTACAGCACTCCGCAAATCTGAAGTGAACAAGATGTTTGGTAAGATGGATGAGGTAAGCGAGCAGGGTATCAGCTACGCAGAGCCATACATTGTAGGTGAAACAGTGAAGATTGTAGATGGGCCATTTAATGACTTTAACGGTACTGTGGAGGAGATAAACAACGAAAAGAAGAAACTGAAAGTAGTAGTAAAGATATTT
Organism: Sphingobacteriales bacterium; assembly: GCA_900299255.1. GTDB lineage: Bacteria > Bacteroidota > Bacteroidia > Chitinophagales > Chitinophagaceae > Nemorincola. Next base: position 4,111 of record OMJB01000054.1, on the reverse strand, counting down.
GGCCGCGCTACTCCGGTAGAACTGAACTATATGCAGGTAGAAAAGATTGCGTAAACAAACGCTGCCTGCCGACGATACAAAAGCCACATTTTTCAAGTGTGGCTTTTGTTTTTTCTGAATACGCTGAAAGCAGTACTGGTGCAATAAGATCGCTTGCTATGGAAAGCAGAAGAAATAAATTAGGCAACTTAACTCGTTCTTTTCCATTTCTGCTTTGTTGCTAAAGGCCTTAAATAATTTATTATTCGCGGCTTTAGCGCCTCGCATAAAAGAAAAATAACTTCGTCACCTTGCCTAATTTATTTCTTCTGCTTTCCTTACTGTTCTTTTATCATTATATTTATACTTACATTACCAATTATTTTTCAAGAATCAATACAACCAGGTATGAATACCTCAAATATTAATGTACGGTGCCCCAGCAGGCACACCCTGTTATTATTATCCGCACTGCTGCTAAGCGGGATTGCGCAGGCGCAGGACAGAGCCAAATACGATGCACTTGCTGACAAGTATAAAAACGAGCATGCCGTTTATACCCACGTATCCGAACAACTGGTTATTGAACTGCAGGACGGAGAACTTACAGCACACAGCAATGTTTCACTCGAAAAACTGTTTATCAGTGAGTATTCTCTGAGCAGGTACAATACTGATGAATTCTGGTATGGTGATTTCCACCAACCTGTCAACTATTCAGGTGTTGCTTATATACCGAAAGGCAATAAAAAGTACAAAAGAACTGAGTGCTATACATTTGGGAGCGGGCGCCCATACAGTTACGAATTTTACGACGACACCCGCCTTGCTGAAGCATTTTATTCAGGCTTGACTAAGAATGCCATTACCGAAACGAAGTACAGGATGGAGCATACCGATATCAGGATGCTGCCTTCATTCCTGTTTCAGGATGGGTTTCACAGCCTGCCAATAGATGAAGCAGTTTTTGAAGTAGTGGCACCTAGCTATGTAAAAATGAACTTTGCCATTAAGGGCGCCAACAAATCATGGATAAAGCAGAGTAAGGAAGAAAAGAACGGCAATATTTATTACCGCTTCACGGCCAGCAATATCCCGGCTACCAAAAGCTTCGATAACGTACCATCATGGCGTTATTACCTGCCGCACGTTATGCCTTATATCACATCATACCGTATTACCGGTGCGGCCAAAGATTCGGTGCTGGCTAATACAACCGATGAACTGTACAAGCACCAGTACAATTTCGTGAGAAGCAAGAATTTTAAAGTAGATACAGGAATTACCAATACCGTAAAACGCATTACCGAAGGTGACGCAACAGAAAGCGAAAAAGCAGCACACATATACAAATGGGTGCAGGACAACATACATTATGTAGCTATTGAGAACGGGATGGAAGGTTTTATTCCAAGGCCGGCAGATACAGTGTACAAAAGGAAGTACGGAGACTGTAAAGACATGAGCAGCATCATCTCAGCCATGTGCCAGAGGGCAGGGTTGAAAGCCTACTTTGCCTGGATTGGCACTACCGACCTGCCATACAGTTATAAAGAAACACCAATCCATGTATCCAACCATATGATCTGTGCGGTTAAAATAAACAATGAATGGGTATTCCTGGACGGCACACACCCGCTGCTGCCATTCGGTGCCAACAGAGACGATATACAGGGCAAAGATGCATTGATAGCAATAGATCAGGATCATTATGAGATAGTAACCATACCTGTAGAGGCACCAGAGAAAAACACCGTGACAGACATTACTCACTTAACAATAGATGGCAGCAAACTACAGGGAGTAGCAGACCAGGTATATAAAGGTTATATGTCGTGGCAAATAGCTGCCGCGCTGCAAGCCAATAAGAAAGAAGAAGAGAGAAAAAAACTGGTAAAGCAGCTTACGGTGCGTGGCACCAATAAATACCAGCTGGGCAATTATAATATCAGAGCTGCGAAGAGCGGCAACAAGGATGTGTCCATCAACGCAGATTTTGTGCTGGAGAGTTATCTGCAGCATTCCGGCAAAGAAACAATTATCAACATGAACCTGCTGCGCCATTTTGATGATATGCGGATAGATACAAAAGACCGCGTGGTGCCATACTACTTTGACTATAAAACAAAACGCAAAGAGGTTGTAGTGCTGGATATTCCAAAGGGATATAAAGTAAAGCACCTGCCTGCCAACTCCAAAGGATCGCTGGATGGGCTTTGGAATTACTCAATCACCTATACAAAAGATAAAGATCATGTAACACTCACCAAAGAGTATGAGCTGAAAACATTGTCTATAGGCACTGAGAAATTTGCCGATAACAATAAGATGGTTGACGGACTGAAAAATATTTACAAAGAATCTGTAGTGCTTACTACCAACTAACTTTTTATGAAAAAAATTACCGCAATAAGTTTATTGTTTTTGTCGGCACTGCAGGCATCAGCAGAAAAGAAACTAAGCAAGCAGCCGGCATTCATTGATTTTTCAGACAAGCCGGCTTTGCATAACGTACCACCGCAATATGCCAATGAGCCTGCATTTATTGTATCGAGGGATGAGGCTGTTGACTATGTGTATGAAGGGCGCACGGTGAATGGATACAAAACAGTACATACTATCTGGAAAATACTTGACTCCCGCGGCATTGAGTTTCTCAACTCAATAGGAATAACAGCGGATGGTAAAACCAGGTTCATCCATATCAAAGCACGGACTATACAACCCAATGGTAAAGTACAGGAGGTGCCGCAGGACATGATCAAGGTAACTGTTGATGCCAGCGGCATGTATAAAATTGTAATTGCGCCTGAGGGCCTTGAAAAAAATGCTGAGGTAGAACTGATGCTGAAAGAGATTGTTCCCGGGCATCCGCACATCTGGGATTATTTTCAGTATAGTATTCCGGTACTCAGCGCACGCCTGGATATTTCTTACCCAAAAGACTTCGTTTATGAGTCGAGGTCATACAACGGTATGCCTAAAATGACGGAGACTACAGAGGGAACCAGAAAACACCTGAGGGTAGCAGTATCAGACGTACCTGCTTTGAAAGCTGAACCTTACAGCTATTCTGACCTATACAGAATGAAAGTTGAAATCCGCAGGCACCACTATACCTACGCCAATTACAACGACCAGTCTGAAATTGATACCTGGGATGATTTTGGCAGAGGCCTGTTTGATGATTTTTACAAGATAACAGATAAAGAACGTGGCACTGTTAACCGTTACCTTTCGGACCTGGGCGTACATGCAGGTGGCGATGAAATGGAAAACATAAAAAAAATAGAAGACGGAATCAAGCACGATATAGTTCAGTATGAATATGTGCAGGGCGCAAAAATAGATGTCCTGGACAGCATTATTTTAAAAAAACAGGCTACGCCTTACGGTTATATTAAACTGTTTGCTGCCTGCTTTACACAAGCTGAGGTAAACCACGAACTGGGCAAAGCCGCCAACAAGGGTGTAAACAGAATAGATGATAATTTCGAAATCTGGTCCTATGCTAATTACCCACTGTTTTATTTCCCTAATCAGAAGAAATTCATGGATCCACTGCATACACATTACCGCTGCCCGCTGGTGCCTGATGAGATTACAGGTGGCAAGGGCATTTTCTGCAACATACCTCCCAAAGGCATAGTAACGGGCAGGCTGTACAAGATGCGCACCATTACACCCCTTTCTGTGAAACAAACACATACTAACATATCAGCCGGCGTGTCTTTTGATGACAATATGGACGCAAAGGTGGATGTATCCTATTCATTCACAGGTTATGCATCGGCAGATATAAGAACAGCTTTGGCCACACTGACAAAGGATAAAGAAAAAGACCTCATCAAAGAGGTTGTTGATTTTGCTGAAAAGAGAGAAGACATCACTAAATATTTTATCTCTAACGATGCACCGGAAAATTACTATAGAAATAAGCCACTAATCATCACAGCCGCAGTAGACGCCCCGCACCGCATGGAAAAAGCAGGCGACAAATACATGTTCAATGTTGGCGAGCTGATAGGCCATCGCCCCGGGCTATATGACAAAAAAGAACGCCACTATCCGGTGGACCTGGATTACCCTCATTCTAATTACGACACCATCACCATTAATATTCCGAAGGGGT
>OMJB01000053.1 GCA_900299255.1 Sphingobacteriales bacterium | reverse complement strand
GAATGAACGAATCATACCCAATACCGTACCAAACAGACCCAGAAGGGTAGCGCACGAAGAAATGGTAGACAGGAACACGAGGTTCTTCTCCAGCATAGGCAGCTCAAGCGCTGTAGCTTCTTCGATTTCTTTCTGAATGCTCAGAATTTTCTGCTCGTGGGTAAGCTGATTGTCAGTGATCATGTGCTTGTAAGCTTTAAGGCCAGAGCGCATTACATTGCCCACGCTGCCTGCCTGCTTGTCGCACTCAGCGATAGCTGCATCAACATTTTTATTAGCCAGATGGTACTGTACTTTTCTTACAAACTCACCAGCATCCATTTTGCCTTTTGCCTTGAAGATAGTAAGCGCGCGCTCAACCACAAAACACAACAGGGTAAACAATGTAGCCAGCAGTATAGGAACCACGAAACCGCCCTGATACATAAGGCCCAGAGTGCCTTTAGCTTTTTCTTTGGCAGCATCGAGGAAGTTGCTTTCACTGCCCAGCACAAATTTCCAGGTTACGTAGCCCACTGCAATACACGCAACAACAACGATGAAATTGGTCATAAAGTTGCTTGAGTTCTTTGGTTTACCAGCACTGCTTCCCTGAGAAGCTGCCGCTTTTACATCTGCCATAGTTTGTTTTGTTTTTGTGTTTTCTGAATATTTAGTTGAATTAAATTTTTTGTTGGTTTGCAAAGATATAAGTACGACCCTAAAAAACAATTAACGGTAAAAATATTTTAAAAAATAGTTTCACCGGCTGCAAACGTTGTTATAACTGTGTTATCATTTTGTGACGGGCACAAAAAATGACAGGTGCAGTGTGCAATTTCCGGTAAAAAATCAGGAGTAAGATTTGACCTCGATCAGGCAGGATTTTGCTGAGAAAAAAGTGTTCCTCTGCATATAGACGTAAAAGTGAAGTGAAATCTTGGGTGTATTTATAAATATTTTTTTATTGGTTGTGTAGGGGGTGTGATGAGCAACTCACCAAGTTTCTTGCGGATTATAAATCTGCAAATTTTTTGAACCCAAAAATATCCGTCGTACTGACACTCAGAAGTGGTGTATGCCGAATTTTTTATATTTAGTTGGCTGCCGGTGTTTCGTAGCAAACCATGGCATAGGCTACATCGCCCGGCATGGGCGGATTCAGTTTTTTTACGGAAACCCTTATTTTTTCAGCGTACGGAAATACCTGCATCAGCGTATCGTGTATGTTCAGCACAACTGTTTCCAGCAATTCAGCCGGCTGGCTAAATATTGCAGCCACAGTTTGCTGTATCAGTGAGTAGTCGGCAAACGGCCAGGGCTGCACATCGGGCAGCCACATATCTACATCGGTCACAAAGTTGTTACCTACAATTTTTTCTTCGGGGTACAAACCTATGGGGGCATGTATTTTTATTCCGTGCAGCGATACTGTGAGCATTGGTTGGATGGTTAGTTGACTAGTTGACTAGTTGATTGGTTGATTGGTTGAATAGTTGATTGGTTGATTGGTTGAATAGTTGATTGGTTGATTAATTTATTGGTTGAATTGTCAAATTGTCAAATTGCCGCATTGCCGCATTGCCGCAATGCCGCATTGCCGCATTGCCGAATTGGTCACGGGGAGTAAAAGTAGCTGGTGTGTGGCGGCTTTGCAAGAATTTTTAGGCAATATCATTTTATACGCTTGGTCATTTAAATCTTGCAGAGATTGCATAGGGGTCTACAGGCACATCATAGCGTTTGTTGTCGGCAGGTAGTAGCGTGTTCAGGTCGTACACCGAGTACCAGCCTGGTCTGCCATTGCAAGAAGTAGCATGGTGGGGCGCAGGGCCTGTAGGGTCGGCATTGCGGCTGGGTATGTAAAGCAGTCCATCCCGTTCATCAACCGCCACATCGTGCGGCTGAAAGAAATCACCGTAAATGATCTTTACGGTTTCCAGGGTGTTGTAATCGATCACATATACCGATCCTCGCCTGTTCAGTAAAGGATTGAATGCATCTTCCATACAGGCCACAAACAGTAGCCCCCGAGACGGTGAAATATCCATTTCCTGGGGTTTTGCGCCTACGGCTATTGATTTGATGAGGGTATCGGTTTTAGCATCATATACGCGCACCGTACTGGCAGCTGATGAGGTCGGATCGGGGCAGGTAACGAAGTACTTCGAATGGTCAGGTGTCATTTCTATCTGATGCGGATTGCCGGTGGCAGAAATGAACTTGGTAAAGGTGAGTACTCCGGCACTGTTGAATGCATATTTTACAATGTTCGTGAGCAGTGTGGCGTAAAAAGTATCGTAGGTAGCATTGTAGGCAAGGCCATGAGGGGAGGGAAACCCGGATGTGCCGCCTGTAAGCTGGTCTATTGATTTGCGTGGGTTGATCTGCATGCTATTGGTATTTACCTGCACCAGGCAGCCATTGCCTATAGTGCCGCTTACCATAAAAGATGTATCGAGCGGCGACAATGAAACAATGCTCCACAGTCCCGTACCGCCCAGAGCCACACTGCCCACATCAACACTACCAACAACAGTATCAGTGCGCACATCTATTTTTTGTACAAGGCGGCCGTTGTAAAAAGGTACATAAGCAAAATTTCCATCGCCGGATATTTCTACATCGTGTGGGCTTAGGTTGGCGGTGTTGCCTATAGGTATGTAGCGCATCACCTGCCTGCTGGCGCCATCTATTACAGCGATTAGTCCGCAGCCCTGTAGGGTCAGGTATATTTTCTGCCGGGAATCGGGTACAGGTGTTGCAAAGGGTATGTTACCGTTCTTGTCGGGAGCACCCTTGGCCACCCAATTGTACAATACCATGTACTCATCGTGCGTAAGTGGTGTATCCAGATGGCCGGGATTGGTAGCAACAACTCCTAAAGAAGGATCGGTATTCGTATAATACAGTAACGGACTGTATTGGGTACTGTACGCAACTACCTCTGCGCCGCTTACACTACCTTTAAACAGATGCGCCCATGTATCCAGTTGCAGTCCGGCGGCATTCTGGTAGCTTGCCGTATTATGGCAACCGGAGTACGTGCATTTGTTGATGAGGATTTTGGCTACATCAGCAGGGTAGCCACCATCGTCGAAGGGGGTGGGTAGCTCCTTTGTTTTGTGCACACAGGAGGTGAAGCAGGTGGCAGCAATGATAGTAAAAACAAGTAAATAGGTGAGCAGGCGTTTCATAACAGATAAACTAAGTTAAAGTTAGCCGAAATGTTGGAAAATGAGATCGGTAACGGAAAATTATATGATGTATTCTGCTGGGCGATGATTCGATAACCCCAATTGTTGCTCACACTTCCTGCAAACTGTACTATCTTGCAGTACCTAAAATGCGGCGTAGTTTTCTGATTCTGATACTGGTATTGTTGTCTGCAGCCAACGGCAATGCACAAGCTGCTGTGCCGGCGGCTATAAAAATCGTGCGAATCATAATTGACGGCAACAAACATACCCGTACAAGGGTGATACTGCGTGAAATGGCACTACACGAAGGTGATGTGCTTCCGGCAGATTCGCTGGATGCTATGCTGGAGAAAAACAGGCTCAGACTCATGAATCTGCAATTGTTCAATGAAGTTGCACAGCGCACCGGAAACAACGCAGACGGGCTGGATCTGTTCATTACGGTTAAAGAGCGCTGGTTGATCATTCCCTCTTTTATTCTACAGTTTGCCGACAGAAATTTCAATACCTGGTGGGAAAAACAAGATCACGACCTGCGACGGGCCACCGTGGGGGTTACGCTTACTGATAAGAATTTCAGGGGCAGTCTGGAACAATTGGCCATTACAGCACAGGGAGGTTATATACAGAAACTCGGTATCAGTTATGTAAGGCCCTATGTAAATCAGGGACAGACAAACGGATTTGGCATGTGGCTCAGTTTTTCGCAGAGCAGGCAGGCGAATTACATCTGTGATTCAAATAAACTGTTGTACGCCGGCCTATACACAGGGCCGGTTATTATGCAGCAGACCGAGGGCGGTGTTAGTTTTATTTTTCGCCCCAAATACGCCATACGTCATATTTTTCAGGTGAATTTCAGAGACTTCAAAGTGAGCGACACCCTGCTGGCACTGAACAACGATTTTTTTTACAGGAACAGCACCGAAGCGAGGTTTCTGGAGTTTTTTTACAGAAGGGAATATAATGCAGTTGACAACTGGAGCTACTCGCTGAAAGGAATCAAAGCGGTAACACAGGCGGTGGTGCGCAAAGGGTTTGGCGGACTGAATTTTCAAAGTTATATCAACCTCGAAGCGGGCTGGTTTTTCAGCCCGCTACATAAGTGGTATTCATCTCTTATATTCAGGGGCAGGGCCATGTATCCGGCAAAACAGCCTTATTATTTTCAGGGTGGGCTGGGCACACAAACCGACTATCTGAGAGGCTATGAATACTATGTGATTGATGGTGGCAGCTATGGCCTGCTCCGTTTTGACTTTAAGCGAGAACTATTTAACAATACCTATTCGCTGCCCATCAGGTATTTTACAGCACTGCCCATCCGCATATATCCCAAGGTATTTGCAGATGTGGGTTATATAGATGGCGCAGCGGAACACTACAATTTTCTGGGTAACAGGGTTTTGTACAGTGCAGGCGTAGGCCTGGATGTGGTAACACTGTATGACATTAAAATTCGGATGGAGTTTGCATGGAATCACATGAGCCAAAATGGCCTATATTTACATTTCAATAGCGAATAGAAGCCATGCATAGCTCAATGTTTCAACTAACGGCTATGTACTAAATACTATATACTAAAGACTATATTTGAATTTATGCTTGTAGCACTTTACAACCGCACTTTCGATGAGCAGGATGTACCCATACTGCTAAGAATTCTGAGTTTACTGGAGCTGCACAAGCTGCAAATGGTTTTTTACAAAGAGTTTTACGACCGGTTGGAGCCGCACCTGAATTTCAAATGCACCCCCCGTTTTTTTACCGGTAAAAAAGACCTACCGCCCAATACTGATATGCTGTTCAGTTTTGGCGGCGATGGCACCATGCTCGATTCGGTGTGTTTTGTGGGTAATACAAATATTCCGCTTATTGGTGTAAACCTGGGCAGGCTGGGCTTTCTGGCGGCTATACCTGCCGATGAAGTGGAGGCAGCCATACTTTCGCTGGTGAAAGGTTCCTATACGCTCGAAAAACGTACGCTGCTGCACCTTGATTCCAGCCTGCCACTGTTCAACGGGGCACCATATGCCCTCAATGAGTTCACCATCCACCGGCAGGACAGTTCGTCCATGATAAAAATACACACCTACCTGAACGGTGAATTCCTGAATACTTACTGGGCAGACGGTCTAATTGTGGCTACACCTACAGGTTCCACCGGTTACTCTCTGAGCTGCGGTGGCCCGGTGGTTTTCCCGCAGGCATCAAGTTTTGTGATTACTCCTGTTGCGCCACATAATCTGAATACCAGGCCAATTGTTGTACCCGATGACAATGTGATTTCGTTTGAAATTGAAGGAAGGACAGAACACTTTCTTTGTACACTGGACGCGCGTACCGAAATGATTAAAAGCAATGTTCAACTGGCCATTAAAAAGGAAACATTTACGGTTTCACTTGTGCGTCCGGATGAGCACAACTTTCTGAAAACGATTCGGCAAAAACTGTATTGGGGTGTAGACAGGCGCAATTAAGCCAATTTGCAAAATAATAGGCCTATAGCCCCGCAAGTCGCACTGCTTTCACATTTTTGATATGTTTTATATTTTTGTGTGCCTGAACGGCATGAAAAATGCCTTGCATACAGTTTATAAATATTTCCAACGTAATATTTGATTTTTCGGGAGATTATGTCTATTTTTCCAAATAAATAGGCGAAGTTGTTCTTTTTAACCAAAAGTTAAAAATAATTCCTATTTGTATTTACTAGAGTATTTTTAGCCTGAGAGGCGTTTTTTGAAAGGTTCACAGTTTTATTAAAAAGCAGTATGAAAAAAATTTATTTTCTGTCATTATTTATTTGCCTTGGTTTCTTTGCTTTTGCTCAGCCTGTTACTGTTACTATCTGGGCATCAGGCGCGGTTGGGTCTTATACAACAGGTAATGCTACAGCAGGTGCAAGAACTGATGGTAATATAGTTTCAACCGCCGCGACACAGAGGGGTTATGCCGTGTTTAATCTGGGTGGCGTAGGTGGCATACCTGTAGGTTCAGTTGTCAGCAGTGTTACAATAGGCATGTATACAAATACCTATGGAGGCACAGGTGCACCTTCGGGTTGGAATACTTACGGCTATGCTGGTGACCTGTCGACTGTTACTGTGCCGGCAACCTTGTTCGGTGATATGGTAGCAGGTACATTGTTAACCACGGCTACTTATGGTACAGCAGTAGGTAACCAAACGCTTGCATCAACTGTTACTACAGAAGGTTTCATTCAATCTAACGCAGGTAATAAAATATCAATCTGCTTTACGGGCGGTGCTTCCAGGATTTATACTTTTGCCGGTGAAGCCGGTTCAACGGCGTCTACTACCACCGTAGGCCATGCACCTTATATCACTGTTACATATTGCCCGCCACCTACATCTCTATCTGCTGCTGCATCACCTAATCCGATTTGTGATGGCGATCTACTAACGCTGACTGGTTCGGCTACAGGTGCTTCTGGTGGATATACCTGGAGCGGGCCGGCAGGTTATACAGGTGCTGGTGCTACTGCAACACTTACTGTGTCTCCTGCTTCTGCGGGTGTATACACGCTAACTGCTATCAATGACTGTATCACTTATAGTGCTACAGCTACGTTCTCAACAGCTGCTGTGACAGTAAATCCTCTGCCATCTGCTATTTCGGGTGCCACTAACGTTTGTGTGTCCAGTGGAACCACACTGACATCTGCACCAGGTACTGGCAACTGGACAAGTTCTGATGGTACCATTGCAACGATTGGCCTGTCTTCGGGGTTGGTAGTAGGTGTTGCATCTGGCACGGCTACAATGTCTTATACACTGCCTACAGGCTGTTTTGTAACACAAAGCATGACTGTAAATGACCCACCGACAGCGATCAGCGGGCCAACATCAGTCTGCGAGGGTGCTTCAGTTACACTTACCAATGGCATTCCGGGCGGTACGTGGACAAGCAGTGCAACAGGCACCGCTGTGGTAGGGGCGTCATCGGGTGTAGTTACAGGTGTTCTTGCTGGTACAGTTACCATTACATATACAACCGGTGGCTGCCCGCCTGCTGTTTATGATATGACAGTGAATACTGCACCATTGCCGATATCAGGGCCGTCCAGCGTTTGTGCAGGTTCAACAATTACATTAATAGATGCCACTCCGGGTGGTACCTGGAGCAGTAGCTCAGTAACCACTGCAATAGTTGGTTCATCAGGTGTGGTGACAGGAGTAAGTGGTGGCTCAGTGAATATTATATACACAGAAGGCGGCTGCCAGGCTGTTAAAGCTGTGGTGGTAAATGCGCTGCCACTGGCAATAGGAGGCCCGACAAATGTGTGTGAAGCTGGGACAATAACAGTAACCGATGCGACGCCCGGAGGTTCGTTCTCAGGCGGGGCACCTAATGCTTCAGTTACTGCAGGTGGAATTGTATCAGGCATCACAGCGGGTACCGCGACTATTACCTATACAGTAGGCTCAACCGGCTGCCAGATTACGGGTGTTATTAATGTAGACCCGGTGCCGGCACCTATAGTGGGTGCTGCTGAATTTTGCCAGAACACTACTACTACACTTGCAGATGGTACCGGCGGAGGCACCTGGTCAAGCCAGAATACAGCTATTGCTACAGTCGGTTCTTCTACCGGTATTGTTTCAGGCCTTACAACTCCGGGCTGTAACATCACCTACACCCTCGCTACAGGCTGTTATTCAACTGTAATGCTCACGATTGACCCGGCTCCGGCTTCTACTATTACGCCATTGTCTGCTACAACGTTCTGTGCTGGCGGCAGCGTTATCCTCGATGGCTCCGTGGGTGGTATTACCTATCAGTGGCGCAACGGTGGCACACCGATAGCCGGTGAGACCAATGCCTCTTATCAGGCATTTACATCAGGTTCATATACTGTTGACATGTCCAATGCCTTTGGCTGCCATACCATTTCAGCAGCAGTAGTAGTTACTGCAGGCATTGATGCTGTGATAGATTATACTACTCCGCTGCATTTCTGTATTGGTGGCAGCGTGGTGCTCACTGCTAATCCTGGTGGTGCAGTTGGTACGATCCTATTTCAATGGAAGAAAGACGGAGTAGATATTCCTGGTGCAACATTTGCCACCTATACTGCGACAACATCTGGTGTTTATACCTGCGTGGTTCAGGTATCAGGTGGTTCGGGTACATGTACTGTTACCACAAGCCCGGAAACAGTTGCTGTTAATTCGCTGCCTGCGCCAACAATCAGCTTCTCCGGGACAACGCTGTCTACTTCGAGCGCTTATTCAACATACCAGTGGTACCTTAACCTATCTTCAATTCCGGGTGCTACAAACTACAGTTATGTACCGCACCTTAACGGCAGCTACCGAGTAATTGTAGGAGATGGTATTGGCTGCAAGGGTTTCTCAACACTGGCACTCAACATTTTCAATGTTGGAGTAAACCAGATTACGAAAGAAGACATCAGAATATATCCTAACCCTGCCAGCGATCATTTGCAGATCGAAGCGCCATCAGGAACAAAGGCAGTGATATCTGGTGTGGAAGGAAAAGTAATTATGGAGAAGGTAAATCCCGGAACCATGGATATCAGCAAGCTGCCGGGCGGTATGTATATCATCACGTTATATGACGAAAGTGGTACCCGCCTCGTAGTGGAGAAACTGGTTAAGGAATAGGCTTTGTGAGGCTGACTGATGTGCAATGGAAGAATTGTAGCGGATTGTAACATTATGCGAACAGTTTTTTGTTGCAGGAGGGCTAGGCAGAGGTAATTGAAAAAGTATTTTAAAAGCAGAAGTTTTTACATAATAAACTAATATTCAACACTATGGTTCGAAACTATACTGTTCAGCAAAACGGCACGTTTAAGCTGGTATTCCCTGTCGCTTTATTTTTGTTAATGGCTCTTCAGTTTTCCGGAACTGTGAGGGCTCAAACCAATGTGGCACTTACCGCAGTAGCCAGCCAGACAGCTGGTTCGGGAGTAACTATATATGGCCCACTTAATTACAACGATAACTCTATAGTTGGGTTTACGGGCTGCAGCGGATACGGAACATGCCCGACTCCTTGGGGGTGGGTTGCCAACGGCGGAACCATCACATATACTTGGTCTGCTCCGGTTACTTTCAGCAAAATTGTTTTTTATCATGCCGACAGGCCGATGAATTCATGCAGTGTTGAATACTGGAATGGTACAGGGTGGACTGTTATTGCTCCTTACACCACTGCTATATGCCAGGCCGATTCAATGTCATTTCCTCCTGTTACAACTACGATTCTCCAGTTCGTGAACTGTGTTGCACCGCTAATCAATCCTAATTTCAGGGAAATTCAGGTTTGGCAGTCAGGGCCTCCGCCACCAACTATAACAGGAGCGGCCCATCACTGCACAGGTGATATTGTAACTTTAACAGCAAGCTCCACATTCCCCAGCCCTACTTATGCATGGTCTGGCCCAGGGGCATTTTCAGCAACAACGGCATCTATTACCTTTACAGCTTCGCCTGCTACAGCAGGTGTGTACAGTTGCGTTGTAACATCGGGTGGAGTGCCTTCTTCGCCTGCACTTGATACAATAGTTGTAACTCCTCAGCCTACTATCACTTTGGGTACAAATCCGGCAGTGTGCAAGGGCACAACATCAGCAAATCTGCCTTATACGGCTACTACGAGCAGCCCCACCAATTATTCTGTTACCTATAGCGCAGCTGCGCTCAGTGCAGGTTTCACCAATGTTACAGCAGTAACTTTACCGGTATCACCAATAGTTCTGAGTGTACCTGCAGCCGCGCCTGCAGCTGTTTATACCGGCACAGTAACTGTAAACAATGGTTCGTGTACAGGCCCTGGGGCAGTGTTCACGCTGACTGTGAATCCGAATCCTGCACTAATCTCCGGTGTGGCTAATACATGTACCGGCAGCACCATAACACTAACAGATGCAACACCCGGAGGATTCTGGGCCAGCACAACCCCTTCTGTAGCAACAATAGGTTCATCAACCGGCCTTGTAACCGGGGTTACTGTGGGTGCTACTACAATACGTTATACATTGACAACAACTGGGTGTTTTACTACAGCTTTAATAAATGTTGTAGGGATATCCGGGCCTGACCATGTATGTGCAGGAGATAACATTACACTCACCTCTACATCAGGTGGTGGTACCTGGAGCAGTGGCGACGTTACAATAGCCACTGTAGATGCTACAGGTGTGGTTACAGGAACTGCAATGGGAGTAGTCCCAATAAGTTATTCACTCCCATCTGGTTGTGTTTCTACCTGGACTGTATCTGTAAATCCGCATGCGCCTATTGAGGGCAGGGACAGTGTTTGTGTTGGCGGTACCGGATGGCTGACAAATATTGTAGGCGGTGGTACCTGGACGAGCACCTATCCGGCCGTAGCGACTATACACCCTGACTCTGGCCGGATTACGGGAATTGTAGCGGGCATCACTACAATTAGTTATCTATTGCCTACTGGCTGTTTCAGCACGGTGGCATATTCTGTAATAGATTACCCACCAGCAATAACCGGAACTAAAACGGCTTGTCCTGGCACCAGTAGTACTCTTACTAATACTGTAGCGGGCGGCAAGTGGTATACCTCAAATCCTGCTGTAACAACAGTAGATATTAATACGGGTGTATTTACCGGTGTTTATGCTGACACCGCTGATATCACTTACATTATTGAGCCAGGTTGTGCTATCTATACGCGTGTTACCATTAATCCGCTTCCGGCTCCAATTACCGGTACTAATCTGATGTGCCCAAATACGGTTGATACCATGCACGATATTTCGAAAGGAGGAGCCTGGTCAAGTGTCCCTGCAACAATTGCAGCTATCGACACCGGTGGTACTGTGTGGGCTGTTGGTTCAGGTGTAAGTACAATTTTCTACACATTACCTACAGGGTGCGTTACTACAAAAACAATCTCAGTAAGCCCGATTACGATTCCGCCGGTTAATTATAATTACTTTACCGGAGAACTGTACACAGATACAGGTTATGTTAACTATCAGTGGTATGACAGCCTGATGGGCAAAGTAACCGGAGCTACATCTCCGTCGATCGCCGCCGTGAATACCGAGTATTATTATGTGGAGGTGACAGACAAAAATGGCTGTAAGGGGGTATCACCCAAGTATTATTTTGATGTAAACCGGCTGGGCATAAAAAATGTCAACGGTGCAATGGCCAATATTTACCCTAATCCTGCAACAGAGAGATTATACGTTGAATCTGCGAGTGCGGTTCGTTCTGTTATCAGTTCTATAGAAGGAAAAACTATATTAAAGTCAGGGTTGGTAAAAGGGAAGAGTGAAATAGACATCAGCAGCCTGTCGCCGGGAGTATATACTATTACTTTGTATGACGAAACCGGAACGAGGGTTGCGGTTCAGAAGCTGGTTAAAGAATAAAAATAGAGGTAATAGCCTGATATTTTTCCCGAATATAGGATGTATTTCGGGAGGGATATATAAACTATAAGTTAATCAAGTTACAGTAATTACGATATAATTTTCTCTTCTGAAAATTATATCGTAATTTTATTTTGGTTTATTAATAAAAATAAGGAAAATGAGAAAATTGTACAATTCCCTACAACTCTTTATGTTGGTTTTGCTGTTAGCTGTGCAGGGCAGCCAGGCGCAGACTGTCGTATATAATCAGGCTTTTGTGGGTGGTTCTACTCCTACTACACAGTGTACTGCATGGACTACGTTTTTGTCCAGTTTGCTGAGTACATATACCTATACTGGTTTTACTATCAGCGGAACAATGGATCCGGTAGGAATTACCTGCAATGACCCGGTTATTGCTACAGCTGTTGCAACGGCTTTGCGCACCTATACTGCCTATTCTGTGTTTGATGCCACAGCTACTCCAACTGCGCAAACATGGTACGTAGGCACTGGGTGTATTACCGGATCAGGATGTGACCCTACCGGCGTTGAATTGTCAAATCAATCGCCCTGCCTTTGTGGGTCAGGATATTCTGTACGGCCTCACATTGGTAATTCTAACTGGGGAGGTATTGCTGGTGCGCCATGCCCGCCTGCCAGCCAGACGATGATTGTAACTTTCCGTTACGGTGCCTCTCCGCCAACATTTACAGGTGCAACTCACTACTGTGTAGGCGGAACCATTTCACTTACTGCTGTTACATCTGCGCCAAGCCCTACGTTTGCATGGAGCGGCCCAGGTGCGTTTACAGCTACAACAGCTACAATATCAGTTCCTGCAACTCTGGGTGCTGCTGGTGTATATAGTTGTACAGTAACATCAGGCACTACTACTTCTTCTCCAGGTTTAGATACTGTTTATGTTGATCCGATACCTGCAGTTACACTGGGTACCACTCAGGCTGTTTGCCAGGGGGCAACATCCACCACATTAACGTACAGCGCTCCCATTAGTGTACCTACTACCTACAGTATTTCATACAGCCCTGCTGCACTGGCGGCGGGTTTCACCAATGTTCCCAGCACGCCATTGCCTGTATCTCCCATTACTCTTACTGTTCCGGCAGCGGCAGCGGCTGGTGTTTACACAGGTACGCTTACAGTTGCCAATAGCCTGTGTTCGGGAGCAAGCAGCACATTCAGTGTTACCGTAAACCCTACGCCCACTCCAATAGCAGGCAGCACCAACATTTGTACAGGCAGCACCGTTACGCTTTCATCTACGCCAGCAGGTGGTGTATGGACAAGCAGTGCCCCCGGTATTGCAACAATCGGTTCATCAACCGGCCTGGTTACCGGAATAGTGATTGGAGCTTCAACAATAACATATACGCTTGCTGCTACCGGTTGTAAAAGAACAGCATTGATCAATGTGGTGGGATTGTCAGGGCCCGGAAATGTGTGCCAGAGCGATTCAATACTCATCAGTGCCACTTCACCCGGAGGCGTGTGGACGAGCAGCGATCCTACGATAGCACGCATAGGCACTGCACCCGGGCAGGTACTCGGTATAACTATGGGCGTTGTTCAGATTAACTATACGGTATCATCCGGATGTACTGCTCATAAAGACGTAACAGTTAATCCGGTAGCGCCGATAGCAGGCAGAGACAGTGTGTGTATAGGTGGCGAAGGCTGGCTTACAAATATTGTTGGCGGTGGTACTTGGACGAGCCAGTACCCGGCAATAGCCACAGTGCACCTTGATTCAGGCAGGATTAATGGTTTAACAGTAGGGATAACTACAATAAGCTATACCACAGCTACAGGATGCTTAAGTACTGTTCAGTATTCGGTAATAGATTATCCTTCACCGATTACAGGTACAAAAATTGCCTGTCCGAACACCAGTGCCGCACTAAGTGATGCAGTAACCGGCGGAAGGTGGCATACCACCAATGCAGGTGTGGCAACTGTTGATACTATTAGCGGTGTGTTCACGGGAGTATATGCAGACACGGTTGATATTACTTATACTATTGAGCCCGGCTGCACTATCTACACACGCGTAACTATTAATCCGCTGCCTGCGCCTATTAAAGGTATAGATGTGCTGTGCCCCAACACAAACGATACATTGCATTGCAGCCCATACGGAGGCGCATGGATAAGCACGCCAGCTACTGTGGTAGCAATAGATACCGGTGGCGTTATATATGCATTATCTGGTGGAGTGAGTACAATCAAGTATGTATTGCCAACAGGTTGCTTGCAGACAAAGGCAATATCTGTAAATCCGTTGCCCGCACCTCCGGTTAATTATAACTTCCTTACCGGTGAATTGTATACCGATACAGGCTATGTTACTTATCAATGGTACGACAGCCTGGCGGGTAAAGTTCACGGAGCTACATCCCCTACCATTGCAGCGGTGAATACCGAATTCTACTTTGTAGAGGTAACCGACAAAAACGGCTGTGTGGGCAGGTCGCCTAAATATTATTTTGACGTAGTAAGGCTGGGTATCAAAAATCTTAATGGCACCCCGATTATGATTTATCCTAACCCGGCAACTTCTGTATTATACATTGAATCTTCAACGGCTGTGAAAGTGGTTTTAACTGCTATTGAAGGCAAGAAAGAAATAGATCTGCCCCGTTTTGCTGCAGGAACCAATGAGGTCAACATCAGCAAACTGGCACCCGGTATGCATGTGATTACTATTTACGACGAAAACGGCATCCGTATAGGCACCCGGAATTTTGTGAAACAGTAATTGAATATTTATGAATTCCACGGAGCCCTGAATTTTCAGGGCTCTTTTTTTGTTACCTCCAAACAAGAAAAGTATATTTATGCTGTATGTCTAAGAAAACAAAACCGCAGGTAAATTCAGGTGCCACAAGAGCTGCCCAGCAGCCACCCGTAAGAACGGCACGCCCTGCACAGGCGGACAATACCAGCTTTTTTAAACGATATATTAATGTACTGCTCCCCGCGGCTATCGGGCTGATAACCTGGGTTTTTTACCAGGCGTGCCTCAATAACCAGCTTACCAACTGGGATGATCCGGGATACATCAAAGATAATGCGCTGATCAAAGACCTGTCAGCTGAGGGGCTGAAGAATATTTTTACTACACCCATAATGGGCAACTATCACCCGTTAACCATTTTGAGCTACGCAATAGAATACAGCTATGTGCGGCTGGAGCCATGGTTGTATCATCTGGATAGTTTGCTGCTGCATATTTTAACAACGATATTGGTTTATGTATTTGTACAACTGCTCACCAAGCGGCCGGTTGCTGCAGCGGTTGCCGCATTGCTGTTCGGGCTACATCCAATGCATGTAGAATCTGTGGCATGGCTTGCCGGGCGCAAAGACGTTGTTTATGGTGTGTTTTATGTGGCGGCATGCATTGCTTGGGTGTATTTTGCCAGAAGCGAGGGCTCGAAAAAATGGAAGTGGTACGCCCTTGGAATTGTGTTGTACCTGTCCTCACTGCTGGGCAAGCCGGTGGCTGTTGTGCTGCCATTGACGCTACTACTGATTGATTATTTTGAAGGCAGAAAACTGAATTTCGGGCTGCTTGCTGAGAAGATACCTCATTTCGCAATATCAGTTGGGTTTGGTATCAGGTCATTAATAGACCAGAAAGCATTTGGGTCGCTGGCTACGGTAGATGTGCATTATGCACCTTACGAAAGGATAGCCCTGGGATGCTATGCCCTGATTACTTATCTGTGGAAAGCCCTGGTGCCTGTGGGGTTAAGCAACTTCTACCCTTACCCGCTTAAAGAAGGAAACTCATTGGCCATGCAGTACTATCTGTATCCGCTTGGCGTAGCTACAGGGATTTTTCTATTATGGAAATTTGCCCGCAAAAGCAAAGCAATCATTTTTGGTTCATTGTTCTTTCTGGCGAATATTATCCTGTTGCTGCAGTTTCTGCCGGTGGGTGGCGCTATTCTTGCCGACAGGTACACCTACATCGCTTATTTTGGCCTGTTCTTTATTGCTGGTTGGTTTATCTCCGGGTTTTTTGAGCCGGATGGCAACCACCAGGCGGGTCGCATGGTGCTGACAGCGGTACTGGCATACACCATGGTGCTGGGCTATCTGAGCAATCAGCGGTGCCAGGTATGGTACGATACAACCAGCCTATGGCGCGACGAAATAGAGAAAGAGCCTGTGCGTGCCCCCAACGCATGGAATAACCTTGGGTTCAATTATTTCAACAAATTCAATGATGCTGTTGACCCTGCACAGAAAAAGATTTATTATGACTCTGCATTCTTTTTGCTGAACAGGGCAATAGAATTACAGCCAACGTTTGCGAATCCCTACATTTCTATAGGAGAGCTGGAACGGAGTGTGGGCAAGTTTACAGAGGCCAAAGCGAATTATTATAAAGCTATCAGGTTCAAGACTATTGATGAGGACGCAAATGCCTACCTGGGCCTGGCAATTATTTATGCCATTTCTCATAATTTCGATTCATCTGCTATCTGCTTTAACCTTGCACTGAGCTCCAGGCCTTACTTCCCTGAGGCACACAGTAACTTTGGTAATTTTTACGACATGGTAGGCAAGCCTGATTCGGCACTGAAGCAGTATGGGATTTCAATTGCCCAGAACCCGGATATGTATGCACCTCACCTCAACAGGGGCCGATTGCTTACCCGTCTCAACAGAGTTGATGAAGCGCTGAAGGACTTTGAAACTGCACTACAGCTCAGTCCTGACAATGGCGAAGTGTACTATGGCCGTTCGTTTTGCTATGCCAGAAAAGGCAACAAAGCTCAGGCACAGAAAGATATAGAAAAGGCTATGTCGCTGGGCTTTACCGGAGTGGACAACAACTACTACCAGTCTATGAAGGCGAGGTAAAGGTGCCGGTGACTAACGGTAAACAGCTATATACATAGCCCTGCACGTTTTTGCATCGCTGAGGCCGCCTATGCTGATGATAGCCACACATTCCCTGCTGAAAGTGATGGCGCCTTCCAGTTGTGCAATTGAGGTGCCGTTGGCTTCTGAAGTTGCTGCTGCATTGAGCGGCACAGCGTTTGCTTCCTTATCGCCATCGTACACTTTTGCATTGGCTGTAAAACCCGGCGTGAGCGTTCCCGCCCCCTTCTCTTCCATAGTGTACACGCGCACATGGTAAGTGCCGGCATCGGCATTGTAATTGAAGAAATAATTACCGCAGTCTGATGTAAAGGTTTTTACTGTTTCGTGCCCCTGTTTTCTGAGTTGTTTCGCCTGCGCATCGCACCACTGATTAAATGCGGGTACTGGGTCGGGCGGTGCAGCCAGTTGTATGCCCACCCTGGTGAGCATGTATTCCCTGGGGCGTGCGCCCTCCTTGGTATCTGCAACAGTGATTTTTACTTTGGTTCCGGCAACGCCCCTGATCATACTCACCACATCGTTCAGTTCTTTGTCTTTGCAGCTGATATCGTTTACTTTAATCAGAAAGTCGGTGGCTTTCAGCGAATCATATGCCGGCGAATTAGGCACCAGGCTGAGAATGCGTGGCATAGTTTGGCCTCCGGAGGTGTCCTGAAATAACTGTGCGCCAATACCACCAATGGTGTTTTGGGCGAACAACGGCACGGCGGATATGATAAAGGAAAGGGCAATCAGCAGGAACTTTTTCATGCGGCAAATTTAATGTTATAAAAGCCAATGAAGAATGAATGCAGCAAAATTAACGATCTGCTGCACTGTGGTGATTATTGCCCCCCTATAACAGGATTAACGAACTGCGATGTGTTTGCAGTATCGGCAGTTCTGGGAGTAGGGTTGCCCGGCTCACTCACAATATCCCCCCTTACCAGCAGCAGCCTGTATTTGGGCCCGGTGGCATTAGAGGTTACGTATACCTCACTCCGGTAGCTGCCAGGCTCATTCAGTGCCTTTACCATTACTGTGATGGTGCCACTCTGCCCCGGCGCTATGGCACCCTGCGGATAACTGACCAGTAATTTAAAAGCAGGCATATTCAGCCCTTTACCGGTGCCATGCATTTCCTTTATCACCAGCGGTGCTGTGCCCGAATTCACAAATTCGAACTTGTACTCGTCGCTGCCGTTTACAAGCAGGGTGCCAAAGTCGTGAATGCGGTCTTTATGAATGAAGTTAAAAACAGCACCTGCGGGTTCTGTTTTCTGAGCGGGCACACCGTTTTGTGCCAGAGCAGTGCAGGGCTGCAAAGCCATTGTAAGAAGTGCTGCCAGCAGATAGCGTAATGTGTTCATCATTCGTGAGGGGGGCTGTTACCGGTGCAAATATAATTACATACTGTGGCTGTAAAGTCTGCAGCAGGTGTTAAAATAGTTGCTTTTGCCCGTTTTAATTTGTGCGGTGCAGGCAGGTTTCATGGCGGTATTTCAATAACTTTGAGGATAACATGCGGTATCTTATGAAATTCAACTGGATTGTTGCTGTGCTGCTATTACTGACTGCAGCTGATACTTTTGCAGGAGGGCGCGATAAAAAAAGCGCTGCTGCTGCCAAAACAACCCTGGCCGACCCTGCAGAAGGAGATTACGATATCAAGCATCTCCATCTTGACCTCCACCTTACAGATACCTCCACCTATATAAGCGGCACAGTTACTACCACCTTTGTGGTAACCGCACCAATGATGAGCATCTACGTTTTTGAGCTGGACTCACTCATGCACATAGATGCGGCACTGATAAATGGCGTGGCAGTTACAGTTGCCTCTTCTGGTTTTGTTAGAACCATTACTCTGCCCGCCACCGCAGCGGCCGGAACAACTGTTATAGCGCAGATTACCTACCATGGCACGCCTCCTTCAGGCAGTGGTTTTTTTAACGGGGTTACACATGCTGTATCAGCCGGTGGCACGCATATGGTGTACACTGTAAGCGACCCTTGGGTGGCCAAGGACTGGTGGCCCTGCAAGCAATCGGTAAACGACAAGATAGATTCGGTAGATATGGTTGTAACTGTGCCGCGCGGTGTGGTGGATGGCAGCAACGGGCTACTGGTAAATTTGGATACAACAACTACGCCCGGCTACTGGAAATACCACTGGCAAACACATTACCCCATTGCCTATTACCTGGTATCTATTGCCGTGGCCAGGTATGCCGAGTATAAGGCGTATATGTATTTTACCGGCAGCACAGACTCTATGCTGGTGCAGAATTTCCTGGCTGATACAGCCACGTTCAATCCGGTGTACAAGATTAATTTTGATACGATACCACAGATCGTTGATTACTTCTCAACCATATTTGGCAGGTATCCGTTCTGGAAGGAAAAATATGGTGTCTGCTACACAACCCTTGGCGGCGGTATGGAAAACCAGACCATGACCACTATAGGTGTGCCAGATACACGTACTATAGCACACGAGCTGTGCCACCAGTGGTTTGGCGACAATGTTACCTACAGCCGCTGGGGAGAAGTGTGGCTGAGCGAGGGTTTTGCTACTTATGCCGAAGCACTGTATACCGAGCATTTCTGGGGGGCCGCTGCCGCTCTGGTGCTGCGGCAGGGCAATCTGGGCCGCGCTATGTCGCCGGTGTGCGGGCAAGTATTTGTAACTGATACTTCAGGGGCCACTACGATTTTTAACCGCAATACTGTTTATGACAAGGCTGCAATGGTAGTAAGTATGCTGCGCTACATAGCACCCGCCGACAGCAACTTTTTCAATGTATTGCGCACCTACCAGCAAACCTACAGGCTTGGCAATGCAGCCACAACCGACCTGAAGGCAATAGCCGAAGCCGAGTATGGCATGAGCCTTGATACTTTCTTTAACCAGTGGATATATGGCAAGGGCTTCCCGAAATATAAAGTAACGTGGGACCAGGTGGGTACTACTGCTATTGTAAAGCTGATACAATCCACATCCTGCCCGGCTACCACGCCACACTTCAGTACGCCGCTGGAGCTACAGCTGCATGCTGCCGGTGCAGATACTTTTATCAAAGTATATAACAGCCTCGATACCCAGGTATATACTTTTGACTGGGCGCCTACTGTAACCAATGTGTACCTGAACCCCGATGCGGTTACCTTATGCACCCGTGTAGGGTTTATAACACAGGATACCATGCTCAGATACAGCCTTGCTGTGCCCGAGGTGCAGCCCGGCAGTATCACTGTCTTCCCTAACCCCACCCGCAACTTCTGGCAGGTAGGCAACCTGCCCGATGATACAGCACTCACCCTCACAGATGTGGCAGGCAGGGTATTGTGGCGTGGCCGCAGCAGCAAGGGTGCCGCACAGGTGCCAGGAAGCAACCTGCCTGCCGGCAATTACTACCTGAATATAAGCGGCTCAAAGCCTGAGCAGATTAAACTGGTACACTGGTGATTTAAACCCCGGTTGCTTTTGCGGAACACTGCTCCTTGTAGAGCATTTTGATAAGCCCGTCGGCAAGGCCGATTTTTGGTACATAAATTTCATCTGCCAGCGACCAGCGCATAATAGAGATATATACCTGCAGTGCCGGCACAATTACATCTGCACGGTCGTCCCTGAACTGGTAAAGGTGCTTGCGCTCTTCCAGCGGTGTATTACTGAGTTCCTTGTAGTAGTCTTTCAGCAGTTCTGATGACAGCGGCTTGCCCTCTTTCCGTTTCGAAATGGAGAATATTTTATTGATGTTGCCACCGGTGCCTATGGCTTCAAGCGGCTGATAGGCCCGTGTATGGGTTTTGATATACCACTTCATATGTTCCCACTGCTCGTCGGTAACCTTATTGTGCAGCATACGTATGGTGCCTATATTAAACGACTCCTTGAATATGGTATGGTTCTGAGAATACATGGTAACCTCAGTGCTGCCACCGCCCACATCTATATACAGGTAAGATTTGTTGCTGCTGAGCTGCTCTGCAATATGGGTTTCGTATATAATGCTTGCCTCCTCCTGGCCGCTGATGATGTCAATTTTTATCCCGGTCTCTTCAAGAATGTCCTTCATGACCTGCGGCCCGTTGGCAGCATCGCGCATGGCCGATGTGGCGCAGGCCCTGTAAGCTTCTACATTGTATATGCTCATCAGCAGCTTGTAGGCATTCAGCGTTTCTATGAGCTTTTTCTTCTTTGCATCGCTTACTGCCCCGGTATCAAACACCTCAAACCCCAGCCTGAGCGGGATACGCAGCAGGTTCATTTTTGTAAAATCCACTGATCCGTCTTTGTAAACAGATGCCTCGCTGATCAGCAGCCTTGCCGCATTAGACCCTATATCAATTGCCGCCAGTATCAATTATTAATAACTTTTGTTCTTCAGGTATGTATAGATAGCTTCCTGAGCACGCACCCGAACTGTGTTTTTATCTCTTTTCACATATTCGTTGTGCTGTTCGTTATCTAATATACGCCCTTTTACATTCTCCGCAAGCTGAATATCCAGAATATCTTTCAGTTCCTGCTGTATTTCTTCATCGTATATGGGGCAGGCGGCCTCTACCCGATGGTCCAGGTTGCGTATCATCCAGTCGGCCGATGAGATAAATACCCTGGGGCCTTTATCAGTACCAAAAATAAACACCCGCGCATGTTCCAGGTAGTCGTCTATAATACTGATGGCTTTCATATGCCCTTTAAAGGATTTCTGCTCTGTATAGGCGCAGCATATACCCCTTATCACCAACTTTATATCCACACCTGCCCTGGCTGCGGCATACAGCTTTTCTGTAAGGGCATGGTCTACAAGGCTGTTCAGTTTTATGGTTACAGCAGCCGGTTTCTTCTTGCGGGCAGCTACAATCTGTTTATTGATTTGCAGCAGCATCGTTTTGCGCATATTTAGCGGCGATACAGGCAGTGTTTTGCAGTTCCTGAGCAGGGAAGCTTTCTTGGCCGGATTTTCTATATAGTCAAATATCCTGTTCACATCGGCCAGTATGTTGCGGTCGGTGGTGAGCAGGGTATGGTCGCCATAGTAGCGGGCGGTGTTCTCGTTAAGGTTGCCGGTTGAGATAAAGCCATACTGCCTGGTGCGGTTAAACTCCCGTTTCTTTATCACACAGAGCTTGGCATGTACCTTCATGTCGTGCAGGCCCAGTACCACTTTCACACCCTCTTCTTCCAGTTGTGCTTTCCAGCGCAGATTAGCCTCTTCGTCAAACCGGGCACGCAGTTCCAGCACCACCGTTACCTCCTTGCCATTGCGCACCGCATTGATCAGAGCGTTAATGATCTTTGAGTTGCGCGCCAGCCGGTAGCAGGTTATGCGTATGCTCGTTACCAGTGGATCAATAGCTGCCTCGCGCAGCAGATCAATGATCGAATCAAAAGAGTGATAGGGCAAGTGTAGCATGACATCGCGCTGCTCCAGTACATTCATAATTCTGCATGGCTGCTGCAGCAGCGGGTGTATGAAAGCTCTGGGCCGTGGCTTTATATCATTGAAAATGGAGGCAGGGAAATCTATAAAATCTTTGAAATTATGTATGCGCCCGCCGGCTATCAGATTGTCTTTTTTTGTAAGCCCCAGGCGTTTTATCAGGAAGTTGAGCAGGCGCGGGTCTGTTTCCCTGTCATACACAAACCTGGTAGCGCGGCCCCGCTTGCGGTTCTTCAGCCCCTTCTCCAGTTGCGAGATCAGATTTGTGTTCAGGTCGTTGTCTATCTCCAGCTCTGCATCGCGTGTTACTTTAATGATGTAACCCATGAACCGGTCGAAACCAAACGGGGCAAACAGCCCGGGCAGGTTCAGCCTAATTATGTCTTCCAGCAGGATAATATGGGTTTCGTCTTTTTCGGTGGGCAGTGCTATAAACCGTGGCAGCACCCTGGTGGGTATCTCTATTAGTGCGTAGCGCTGCAGCATAGAGTCTTTTGAGTTGCCCAGCACGCAGGCCAGGTAAATAGACTTATCGCGCAGCAAAGGCATGTGCGGTATCGTCTCTATCATCAGCGGGATGATCTGTGTGCGTACCTTCTCCTCAAATACCTTATGTACAAACTCCTTCTGTTTTTTGGTAAGCTGTTTTTCGTTTTTGATGAACACCTTTTTGTGTTCCAGCTCATCAATGATAGCAGCGTATACTCTATCAAACTCTACCTGCTGGCTGATCACTATCTGCTGTATCTTCTTCAGTATTTTCTCGGGGTTGGCTTCCAGGTGCATTTTAGCTGCCTTACCCAGTGTAAGCATCTTATTGAGGGCTGCTACCCGCACCCTGAAAAACTCATCGAGGTTATTGGAGAAGATACCCAGGAAGCGCAGCCTGTCGTGAATATGGTTGCTTTCATCGCCGGCCTCCTGCAGCACACGGGCATTAAAAGCCAGCCAGCTTATATCGCGTATTATAGTCTGTTTGGTAGATTTAAACATGAGGAAAAAAGCACTAAGTATAGTACCCCGACTGGGACCACTGCAAAGTTACACACTAATACCCGCCTGCTATGTTAAATCAGTTGGTAACGAAAGCTTTACAATTAATTAATATTGGGGGGGGGGGATTGTTAGACGGGATTCGTGTGTTTTTTCAATTTTGGTACAAGATAACAATCTGGTTAAAGCAAAATATGAAAGGAAGCCAAGTGGAGGCAAAAAATAGTCATTTGCGTTTTAGTAAATCAATATTGACTTAATAAAAGTAGTTGCTATATATTTTCTAGATTTACGACTTCATTTTCTTTATACAGGCTGCGCAAACTACTTGCTTTTATTCTGAATTGACTTCGCCGTTTTATATTTTGCTTACGCACATCGGGGATAGCTAATTCCAGTTTTATTCCAGGGTCATAATATATATGCCCGTCTGCTACTTGCTTAAGGAAAATGGAAAAGTCAGTATTGGAGCCAAGCATAACAAGATTGCCGTACGAATACTGCTGGGTAAAGATGCCATTAACCATTTTTCTGTTTAAAGATGGGACATAACATGCATTAGCGTGCTTGGTATTCCAGTGTTTTAACAAAGAAGCAAAAGACCATGAGGCAGCAATGTTACCGGATGAATCCGTTAGACCCATAAAGCCGTCGGTATCCTCTATTTTCTGTTTTTCTTTGTTGTAACCTTCTAATACTAACTTCAATTGAGTTGATGGCTGTATTTCCCCATATTTATGAATGCCACCAAAATTCATTCTGGCTTCCCGTCCAAGTTTGTCATTGTATCCGTATGTTCTAATAAAAGCCTCAACCCCTCTATTCACATATAGGCCATTGGTCGGTTACAAAAAAGTGATACGAGGAAAACGAAGTATTTGTGTACCCGATGGGAAAAACGCTGATTTAATAAGAGATATGTTCCATTTAAGAGGTGAAAGGAAGTTGGAGGTGTCAGAGATTTACCAAATTGTGCGCAATAAAGGTCTAAATGTAAAGGAGAAATATTGCTATCGAATTTTAGAGAATCCATTTTATTGTGGAATAATAACACATGGTTTACTAGAAGAAAATGAGCTTATTAAAGGCATTCATGAACCTCTAGTAACTGAGGACTTATGGTTAAAAGTAAATGATCCTAATTATTGTAGGGAATATCGAAAGCTAGAATCTGAATACGATCATTTAGCTTTGAAAGGCTTTTTGAAATGTGACAAATGCGGTAAAAACCTAACTGGATATTATAAAAAAGTGAAGGATAAGTACTACTATAAATGCAATACAAAGGGGTGTAGACTCAATGTTAGCAATGTAATACTGGACAATAAATTTAATGCCCTATTAAGCCATATTTCAATTCCTGAATAAATTAAACATCAAGTAAAGATTGAATTAAATGATTTAATGCATGATGTACAAAAAGAAAAAATGAACGCCACGCTTGGCTTCTTAAATCTGTTCAGGAAAAGGAAGAGAAACTAAACAAAGTTAAAATCAGATATGCAACTGGTGAAATAGATAATGAGATTTATGAAATAGCCAAGTCACAAATTAATTCAGAATTGGAAGTATTGCGCCCACAACTCTAGGAGTGTGAAGATCAATTATCGAACTTTTCAGACAATGTAGATTCTGGCTTAAAAATGCTTGAAAACCTCAATGAAATCTACAATTCTTGTGATGTTCATGGTAGGAAGAGATTGCAAAAAGCAGTAATAAATTCGCCATTGGTATATGATCGTGAAAAACAGGATTATCGAACTTCTGGAATCAATCTGTTTTTGCGCCAAAGTATTGTAAAATCAAGGGGTTTCAAGGGGGCAGTAAATAAAAATTCCCAGCTTGTGACTGGGAATTCCGCTTTGGTAGCCCCGCCAAGAATCGAACTTGGAATTAACGTTTAGGAAACGCTGGTTATATCCATTTAACTACAGGGCCAATTTTGATAAATCTTCGGTCAAATTTAACCAAACTTAGTTCGCACTGACACAATCACTGCTCACTTTACTGCTCAGTTGGTTTCCCCAAAATTTGTAAACCATTGATTTTATTGAAGTTTATCATTCAAAGAACCGATTTGTTTAAGAACCCGACATTCTATCCATTGAACTACGCAACCAATTTTAATTTCTTCTGCAAATATCTCCTACCCGCAGCAGTTTTCCAATATTTCTCTTTTTCAATTGCTTCTTCTCTTGTCTCACTAGTCTCAAAGTACACCAGAAGAAATGGCGCCTCGTGTTTATTCGATTTTGTTTTTCCGCTATTGTGTTCCTTTAGCCTTACTTCTATGTCCTGACAATGTCCTTTGTAATAATACCCCGAATCGTTTTTACTCTGAATAACGTAAGTATAAAACATCGAACCTGTATCAAAAGTTTAGGAAACTTCCCTGCCCGAACGTACCGTTCGGTACGGGCGGGTATTCTATCCATTGAACTACGCAACCAATTCTAAAAAAAATCAACCGGATACTGCACGGCTTCCATTTTTAAAGAGTTGCAAAAGTAAGACTATATCCGCACCTTAGCAACTATGTACTATTCAAAAATATTTACACCGCAGGTGGGGGCTGGCAGGCTTATTGCCCTGGGGTTTTCCACCGCATTGTCCACAGCATATGCTGTATATCCCGCTGCACAAAGTCGTAGGCTGGCTGCAGGGAGTCGGCATTGGGTGTTACATCAAAGTACAGGGCTCCCCTGATAAAGTGCTTTACAGAGTCGGTAGCTGTAAACTGGTATTTAGATGCTGCATCACCTCCCAGGCTATACGTAACCACATATACCTTCTGTCCATTATTCATGCTTGCACCATCTATATATTGTGCTTTATCGTGATGGAAGAACGACAGATTGTAGGCACGCTGTACAAGGTCTATGAGTGGCTCTTTGGGTGTGATTTCCTTGTATGTAAGATTAATAATGCCGCCCAGCGATGGAATAACAATATTGATCCAGTAGGGATTGTCGGCATGTTCTTCCATAAACATAGTATCCTTCACCACCTCGGCATATTCCGGGTATTCAAAAGTGTACGGATAGCCCTTGCCTTCAAAAAGCCGGTATTTATGTGCTGCAGGAGTATCAATCAGGTAGTAACCCTGTGGCTTTGGCGGGTACACCGTGGGTTTGCAGGCAAATAGAAACAGTACAAATGAAAAAATAAGTAACCGGTACATTGCCTCCAAAGATAAGTTGAATAGTTGATTGTGAATATCACTTGAGTCAATCCCATATACAAAGAGAAAGCCAACCAACTAATCAACTACTCAACCATTAAACCAATCAACCAACCAACCCACATATCGCTCAAAATAACCTAATTTCGCAGCCATAAAACAGAATTTATGCCTGATCAACCAATCCCCGAGCAACAGCTGAATATTGAGCTGTCTGAAGAAATGGCCGATGGAGAATATGCCAATCTTGCCATTATTACGCATTCTTTTGCTGAGTTCGTAATAGATTTTGTGAATGTAATGCCCAATGTGCCAAAGGCCAAAGTGAAGTCGCGTATTGTAATGACACCGCAGCACTCCAAGCGCCTGATGAAAGCACTCATTGATAATGTAAAACGTTTTGAAGCACAATACGGCAATATCAAAGACCAGGAAAATACAGCAATGCCGTTCAACTTCGGTACTCCTACTGCACAGGCTTAAAGTCTGATTTGCAAGCTAGCGATTAACCACATTCTTAAATAGGTAAAGGCCCCTCCGGGGGTTTAGGGTTTAAATGAATAACAAGATACTTATCCTCGATTTTGGCTCACAGTATACGCAGCTTATAGCCCGCAATATCAGGGAGCTCAATGTGTACTGCGAAATTCAGCCATGCACCAAGCCGGTTACTTACGACAGCGCGCTAAAAGGCATCATACTTGCCGGCAGTCCGTACTCTGTAAACGACCCATCGGCACCCAGCCCTGATATAAAGGCTATGGCCGACAGGCTGCCTGTGCTGGCTGTTTGCTACGGTGCGCAGCTGCTGGCAAAGCAGGCCGGGGGAGAGGTAGGTAAATCAACACACCGCGAATACGGCCGTGCCCATCTGCAGGATGTGGCGCATGATCCGTTTTTTGCCACGATACCGCAGGGCTCGCAGGTATGGATGAGCCATAGCGATACCATCAAAAAATTACCCGAAGGATTTACAGTCCTGGCGCGTACAGAAAGCATCCCCGTAGCTGCATATAAAACTGATGCGGCATATGCTGCCAACACCGTTTACGCTATTCAGTTTCACCCTGAGGTAACACACAGCACCGATGGCCGGCAGCTACTCAAGAACTTCATTACCGATATCTGCCAGTGCCAGCAAGACTGGACACCGGCAGCTTTTATTCAGGAGACTGTAGCAAAAATTAAGGAGCAGGCGGGCGATAAAAAAGTAGTAATGGCACTCAGCGGTGGGGTAGACTCTACTGTTGCTGCCACACTCATTAATAAAGCTATCGGGCAGAACCTGTATTGCATTTTTGTAGATAACGGCTTGCTGCGCAAAGGCGAGTTCGAGCAAGTACTCGAAGGTTATAAGCACTTAGGCCTCAATACCAAGGGCGTAGATGCCCGCAACCGCTTTTATACCTATCTTGCCGGTGTATCTGACCCCGAGGCAAAAAGAAAGATCATTGGCAAATTATTTATCGATGTGTTCCACGAAGAGGCCGTTCGCTTAACTGATGTGAGCTTCCTCGGCCAGGGTACTATTTACCCCGATGTGGTGGAGTCTATGTCGGTACATGGCGGACCCTCTGCTACCATCAAGAGCCACCACAATGTAGGCGGACTGCCCGAGATCATGCACCTTTCGCTCATAGAGCCGCTGCGCTATCTGTTTAAAGACGAGGTGCGCCGTGTGGGCCGTGAGCTCGGCCTCGATGAGATTTTCATAGGCCGCCATCCGTTCCCCGGCCCCGGCCTGGGTATACGCATACTCGGCCCTGTATCAGAGGAGAAAGCAAAACTGCTGCAGGATGCAGATGCCATCTATATCCAGCACCTGCGCGACAGCGGCTGGTACAACAAGGTGTGGCAGGCAGGCGCTATTTTACTGCCCGTGCAGAGTGTAGGCGTAATGGGCGATGAGCGCACGTACGAATACACCTGTGCCCTCCGTGCCGTAACATCGGTAGATGGTATGACTGCCGACTGGGCGCACCTGCCTTACGATCTGCTGGCAAAAATATCAAACGACATTATCAATCAGGTGCGTGGCATCAACCGTGTAGTATACGATATCAGCTCCAAGCCCCCCGCCACCATCGAGTGGGAGTAAGAACGGGAAATATTGGTCCGTTTGTTGGATTATAGTTGAAGCAGGTAAAGGCACCACCAATTCTTATCCGTCAGACATACCCAGGTATTATTGGGCGCAGCGCTGGCATTGCTGGTTTTCCATAGCCCGCCCCACAGGCTGGAAGCATATACCTCATCGGCGTTGTTAGGGTTTACAAGAATTTTGTGTATCTGCCCAAGGTGCTGGTGCAGTGTATTTATTCCGGCAGCATCACCGTCCCTCACTGCGGTAGTTGAATCTATGTTCTGCGGCCCTATATACCGCCAGCCGGATGTGGCGGGTGTAATGGTTGGCCATAGCTTGCTACAGCCACCTGTTGTTCGTTCCTCTGGCTGCCCCATACCCAGCAAGATACCGGTATCGGCCTGCAATGTAGCTATGGCTGCCGACGTAAAATCATGCAGTTTACCTGTTTCTAAATCCAGCCGGTTAGCCCAGAAAGTCTTCCAGCCCACATAATCCAGCCAGGGTGTTCCGTCATGTTCCAGTTCTACTGCTGTATCTGTAATAGCAGTGTCCGTTGCTGCCGGATAGCCTGCCAGCCGAAACAAGCTGTCGCATATTGTTACAATTGCCCGGTACGTGAGGCTGGTGTCAGAAGCGTATATCTGCCAGTCCTGATTGATCCTCGCTGTGCTGTTCTGGGCAAGCGTTGGCACCCACAAAAAAACCATTACGCAGGTAATGGCAGTTATACAAAAATGTTTCATCGTATTTGGTTTTAGTGGTTTCCGGTTGCGTGTTAATTCATCACTACTATCTTTTCTTTAAGTATTCCGTGTTCATTTGTAGCTTGTAAATAGTACACGCCATCAGGCACCTGTAGCACGTTATCAGTGGGGCTATTGCTCACAGCCGACGTTCGCAAAACTTCCCTGCCCGTCAGGTCAGTTACACTCACCTCAAAAGTCTCGGTGACTGTTGTGGTTATTTGTAAAGCAAATGCTCCATTGTTGGGATTAGGAAAACTATGAATACTCATTCCCATATTCGGCTGAAAAAGGCCTACATTATAAGATATAGCCCTGATCCGGTTATCAGCCCGGTCGGTAATGTACAGGTTGCCGTTATTTGCTATGGCAATGTCAGTTGGTGTTTCAAAACTGCCTGCGAGCGGATTACCACCATCGCCGGCATAACCCATAATGCCATTTCCGGCAATAGCGTTAATGATGCCATTTGCAGATATTTTCCGAACCCTATAATTGCCCACGTCAGCAAAATAAATATTATTACCACTGTCTACAATCATCCCTTCCAAACCCCAAACAAGTGCATTCGTTGCCGGGCCACCATCGCCGCTGTAGCCGGCCGTTCCATTGCCCGCAATGGTAGAGATCATGCCCGCCGTATCTACCTTTCTGATTCTACCATTATACTGATCAGCAATATAAATGTTATTACCACTGTCAACGGCTATCCCAGAAGGTTGAAAAATGCTTGCATCAGTTGCAGGTATACCGTCCCCATTATAGCCGGTAGCCCCGGTGCCGGCAAACGTGGTAATAATTCCTGCTGTATTTATTTTACGTATCCGGTTATTGGTAATATCAGAAAAGTAGATATTGCCCTTTCTGTCTATTGTCAAAAAACCAGGAGCATGTAGCGTTGCATCGGTGGCAGGTCCGCCGTCTCCACCGAAACCTAAGCTACCTATACCCGCTATTGTAGTAATAATTCCTGCGGTATCAATTTTTCGTATTACATGTTCGTTAAAATCAGAGAAATAAATATTGCCTGTTTTGTCGGCTACAATTCCAACACATCCGTAAATCTGAGCATCGGTAGCTGAGCCGCCGTCTCCGCTGTATCCGGGAAAACCGGTTCCCGCAAATGTGCTGAGTATTCCCGTAGAGCTTATTTTTTTTATTTTGTAACTATCATCGGAAAAATAAATAATCCCCTTTTTATCACAACATATGCCAATAGGTCCGCGAATTTTTGCGTTTATTGCAGGTCCACCGTCTCCTGTGTTTCCCGCCACTCCGGTACCTGCTATCGTGGTGATGATTTGTGCGCGGCTACCAACTGCTAAGCCAGTGAGAAATAAGAGGAGTAGCAAAAAAATATTTTTCATAGGTAGTGATTTCAGTGAAAAATAACTCAATAAGGGCAGGTCTTAAATTATTGCTTTATTGATTGAAGGAATAATTGCCTATACTAAGTTAAATAAACTATTTTACAATTTCAAATTAATTACTAATTTTTGGTAATACTTTTTCTCTAGTTGTCCCTAATATGTCTTCGGAACAGTTGATAAAATCCCTTCTTCTAAGACATTAACCTTGAATTAGGTCAACCGATGTCCCTCAACTTTTTTCCATCACAGGCTCGCTCCGTCCTCTCATAGGCCGTATACGTCCCATCATAGATTTTCAATTTTGCCATTTCATACCAATCACAGATATTTACAAAAACCTGGTCTGCTGTGCTTCACCTCTCCTTCGGAGAGGCCGGGAGAGGCCAAAACCCGCAATTGCACAGCAATTAATTGATAATCAATTAATTGAGTAACTTCCGGTATTTCCGGCACCAGAAGCAACCGGAAGTAATCCCGCAATTTCCTTCCGGTGGGCTTTACTTAAATCAGGTCCTTTGTGAACCTTGTACAGTCACAGGGATTGTATTTGTTTATTTTTAAATATGTTCAAAACACCAAAATTCCCCACTGGGGAGAAAGTGGGGAATTTTTGAGTAATTTTTAAATCGTAAAATATTGATAATCAGATTATTGACTCAAAACACAACATGAAACAAAAAGTGGGGAATTTTGCTCTGCTAGGACGCATTGCAATAAATCCATATCAGAATAACCATAAAATAATATCCTAATGCGACACAATCACTTTGCCCGCTGTACCGCTGCCACTGGCTGTGGTGTACAGTATAGTGTACAAGCCGGGAGCAAACGCACTGCTGTTGATGGTCATTTTGCCGGTGGTTACCTTGCCGCTGTACACCTTTTGCCCCAGTATATTCACAACAGAAACAGATGAATTGGCAACATCAATATTGTCAAATTCCACATTGATCTCGCCATCTGCCGGATTGGGGTACACAGTTACTGCAGGCGCAATACTTATGTTGCGAACACCCAGTTCATCTGCAGTACCTACATAAAAATACTGCGAGTAAGAACAGCCGTAATCATCGTGCTCACCAAAGTTTTTAAGGCCGCCGGGGCTTGTATTGGTTGCGTAGGTGTATCCATGCATCGGCAGGTTGGCACCCGTCATCCTCTTGATCTGCAGATAGCCGGGAACGTATCCTGTTAAGGCCTGGTCAAACAGCCACCAATGCAGCCCGCCGCAGTAGCCCGGCGAGCTGATGGTAAATTTATAAAAACCATTACCCGGCAATATCAGCGTATCCACATACAGTGTGCTGTAATTGGTGTTTGTGCGTGAAGAAATGGTGTCGCCGTTTATGTTGGTAACATACCAGCTCGCATCAGATGGGTTGGCATTGAGGTTTGTTCCGTCTGCTGCCAGGTTACTGGTCAGCATCTTGATCATGATTGTATCTGGCCAGTTAGGTGCTATCACAAATCTGGACCGCATAGTGTCATTGGTCTGGTCAGCATCTGCTGTACCATTTACGGCAGTAACCACCACCTTGAAAGGGAACGAGCCTGACTGTGAAGATGCTGATAAATAGGTGAGTGCGGCTGATGGCGGCAGCGTAATGACAGTATCGGCCAGCGGTGCCAGTGTTCCTGCCCACACATAGGGCTCCATAGCTGTGTCGTCAACACCATACAGAAATGCTACACTGTCTATTGGCGTACTGCCCGAATTGTGCAGGCGAATAGTAGGCTTGCTGCTCGATGGGTTTTCCCTGAAGTGGTCGGGGTGGGATGAAGGAGATATAATGTCGTCTATAGATGCATCCAGTGTTTTGTTGAAGCCTCCGAAATACACGACAGAAGCTGTGGCGAAGTAGTTTCCTGATACAGAGGCCACTGTATAAGGCTCAAAGCTCAGATTAACATTGTAGTTCGATCCGGCAGTAATGGCCGGCAGTACATCATAATACGGCTTCACAGATGCGCCGGGGCACCAGTTGGCACGTTCAAACACCCAGGTGCCGCCCTGCGGATAGGTTTCATTTACCCCGCAGTCGTTACGCCAGATATGCCTGCGTACTATTGAGCTGCTGTTCAGAAACAGGTCGTAGTAGTGGTCTGCAAATTCGCAGCAGCCGTTGGCATCAGAGCCATGGCCGGTTACAATAAACCGGAAAGCGGTACTCACAGTTCCCGCAGGGGCAGTCTGATTTACTACCGGAAAATTGTTGTCAATCGGGTTAGATGCGTTTCCATAAGCTCCGCCATGGGCATATATCCGTTTCACTGCAATTGAGTTTCTGTCGGGAGTGCCTTCAATAAAAATGAGTTTAGTGTAAATGCCAAAACCCGGAGAACCCACGCCCAGCGAACTGTTTACAGTTATGCTGTCTCTGAGCAATGGTGCCATATCTGTAACATCAAACACATAGTCCATAGACCAGGCCGGCGGATTTGGAAACCGTGACCAGCCTGAATTTGAATAAGGTGTGATGATTCGTGCAATTTCCACGGTGTCGCCATGTGTTGTTTTCAGTGATGCATTCCCGAGGTAATCCCACTGGTGGCAGTATGTAGACCCTGAAGGGCAGTTATGCGAATTTACCGTATATACGAAAAATATTTTCCTGTACGTTTTGCTGGTTGGCAATACGATCATCGTATCGTAGCTCACGCTGCCGTCGGCATTCAGCACCGGGCTGGTTGTAACCACAGTTGTATCGCCTGGAGCAGCAAACGATGTGAGCGTGCATAACACCAGCATTAAAAATAACAATGCAAAGCGATGGAATTTCATAGTATATCTGTTTATTAAATTGATAATGTTACAGCAATGAGCATTTTTTCTGCTTCATCGGGGTCTAAATTAAAGGAAAAATGCCGTTCAGCCAATATTTCATGTGAATGTGCCTGCCTTGATAAGTTGCAGCACAGGAAACGGCCCGGCACACTTTAGCCTGCATGGTATCACTGTATTTGAAACATGCTGTTACAGTTTATACTCGGCTTTCAACCCTTCTATTACTTTATAGATTACGGTAATCAGCTTATTGATCATCTTGTCATTAGCGGCGGTGCGCTCAGATATTCCTTCAATTTTAAGAATGTCATCCTGCAACGTATGAATACCCAGGCTGTTAATGCTGGGCTTCATCCGGTGGGCCAGGTACTTAACAGATGCCATGTCGCCGGTTTTATAAGCTTCAACAAGGCTGGTAAGTGCAGGCGGTGTTTCGGTGACAAACAACCTGAGCATTTTCTTTATAAACTCAATGTCGTTTCTTCCCATCGCCATCAGCTTGCTCAGGTCGTAATACTGCCCGTTGCTGGTTGCCTCTCCCGAAAAATCAGCCTGTGCTGGCAGTGGTGGTTCTGTATCAGGTGCCGGTACTTCGTCGCCTGCACTCAGCCATTTGGCTATCGGGGTCACCAGGTTCATTTCGTTGTACGGCTTGAAAATAAAATCGTTCATGCCTGCATCCAGAAACTGGTTTTCTTTGCCTTTGATTGCATTGGCTGTGAGTGCCAGCACAGGAATTGTCTGACTGATCTCACTTCTGATGATTTTGGTTGCCTGCAGC
This sequence comes from Sphingobacteriales bacterium, assembly GCA_900299255.1. Lineage (GTDB taxonomy): Bacteria > Bacteroidota > Bacteroidia > Chitinophagales > Chitinophagaceae > Nemorincola. The sequence continues at coordinate 1,306 of OMJB01000053.1, read as the reverse complement.
CCGTCCATCACCGGCATCTGAATATCCATGAGTATCAGGTCAAACGGTTCTTTTTTCATCCGCTCTATAGCCTGCAGGCCGTTTTCAGCCTCAAGAATGATTGCCCCGTATTCAGTAAGTATGGTGTATGCCAGCAGCCTGTTCAGATTGTTGTCTTCTACCAGCAATATGCGTTTGCCGTTGATATTGGCTGTATCATTCTTGATGGTTTTTTTCTTTTCAAAGACCCTTGATGTGCCAATCCTGAAGTTGAACGTCAGGGATATGGTTGTGCCTACATTCTTCTTGCTGAACACAGATATGGTCCCGCCCATCAGCTCTATCAGCTGCTTGGTAATACTCATGCCCAGGCCAGTACCACCGAATTTACGTACCACTGTTTCATCTTCCTGTGTGAATTTGTCAAAGATATTCTCCAGGTATTCTTCCTTGATGCCCACGCCGGTATCTTCAATCATCACCAGTACCTTCTGAAATTCATTGGCCTGCTCCAGCATAAACGCCTTTAAATACACAGAGCCTTTTTCGGTGAACTTGATGGCGTTGCTCACCATATTCATAAATATCTGGTTCACCCTGAAAGGGTCGCCAATCACTACTGGTGCAATCTTTGGATCAACGTCCACATGTATCGAGAGCCCGCGTTCTTCAGCTTTGTGCATCAGTACGCTCACAACCTGTTTGGCAATAGTTTCCAGGCTAAAGCTTATTTCTTCCAGGCTTATTTTCCCTGCTTCAATCTTAGAAAAATCTAGCAGGTCGTTGATAATACCCAGCAGATTGGATGAGGCACTTTCTATACCATTCAGGTAATTCTTCTGCACTGAATTCAGATCACTCTTGCTCAGTAGCTTACCCAAACCCATGATAGCATTCAGTGGTGTTCTGATCTCGTGGCTCATATTCGTCAGGAATATGTCCTTCGACATAGAAGATCTGTCGGCTTCCTGCTTGGCTATTTTCAGCTGGTCTTCTATTTTTTTACGCTCGGTAATATCCACTCCGTAACCTATCACTATTTCCAGGCCGCCTTTGTCACTCAGCACAGGGTACATGCGCCACAGATAGTATTTGGTCTGTCCGTCTGGCAGAGTCAGCGTCTCCTCCCACTCTTGCTGAACTTTCAGTCTTTTAACCTCATTAAAAGCATAGTTTCTGTTGTCAGCAAGCGTTTTCGGGCGGTTGGTATATGCGCAGAATTCTTCATTGCCCTTGCCTATAATGAACCGACTAGCAACTTTATTAAAATGATGAAAAGAGAGTCTTGGTGAGCCCCGCCGAACCATGACTTGCTGATATCTTATTC